>NZ_JASGBX010000021.1:0-100278 GCF_030053335.1 Pantoea sp. EABMAA-21 | reverse complement strand
CACAGGACACTCCTTAAACATAGCTCTATGACTATGTCTTACTGGTGAAGTGTCCGGTTTAAACGGGGGCTATTACATGCACGCTGAGCGGATTTTTCATTTCTGCGGCAAAGCCGGTCGCACTTATCACACCCAGCGCGCCACCCAGTAAATAATGCTGCCATTTCATCTTATCTTCCTTCTGGTTAACGGACTCGCTAAGGATAAGCGCGACAGAAGGAAATTGGTTAGATCCTGCTGAAAGATACGAAATTTCGCAGAATAGCGTAGTCTTTAACTGGCTTACACCGTTTAAGACTGCTGAGCAAAAAGAGACACCGGTTTTTATACCCTTAAGGATAAAAAAGTCAGGCTCAATGCGTGAGCCTGACCATGAGTGACAACAAAGAATGCGCTTTAAACTTTAAACATTTCCACCGTTCCACGTAACACAAGGGCTTGTCCTGCCAGTGATTGCGAGGCAGAAGAAGACTCTTCGACTAAAGCTGCATTACTTTGCGTCACTGAGTCCATCTGGGTAACCGCAATGCCAATTTGCGTGATACCCTGCATCTGTTCAGCTGAAGCCCTGGAAATATCGTCCATGGATGATGCCAGTTCACCGACCATATTGACGACTTTCAGTATGCTCTGTCCCGTTCCGTTTGCGACCACGACACCGCTCTCAACCTGCTCTACCGCTTGCTCAATTAACGTTTTTATTTCCTTAGCAGCAGTGGCACTTCGTTGAGCAAGGGTTCTCACCTCACCTGCGACAACGGCAAATCCTCGTCCCTCTTCACCTGCACGCGCCGCCTCTACGGCAGCATTGAGCGCCAGGATATTGGTCTGAAATGCGATACTTTCAATGACAGAGGTAATATCTCTGACTTTTGTGGCGCTGGAGGTAATTTCATCCATGGTAGTGGACATACGTTGCACATCCTTTTCACCCACATGCGCAAGCTTAGCAACATCACGAGCGAGTTCTGCTGTGAGCTGCGCACTGGTTGTATTATTTTTCACCGTCACGGTCATCTGTTCCATGCTGGCGGCGGTTTCCTGTAATGCAGCTGCTTGTTCCTCAGTACGTGAAGAGAGTTCGGTATTTCCTTCCGCTATTTCACCTGCCGCCATCGCAACCGAACCGGCGCTGTTTTTAATGTCACTGACCAACTGGCGGAGGTCAGTCTGCATGGCAGAAAGAGAAGCAAGCAGGCTGGTTTGATCTCCCGGCCTTAGCGTGACCGTTGTGGTAAGATCACCAGCAGCAATCGCTGCCGTTATGGCCTGAGCCTGCGAGGGTTCACCACCGAGTTGCTTCATCAGACTGCGCATGATTAACCACGCGGCCAGGAGAGAGATAATTAATGTCATTGCACCCAGTACCCCGAGAATAAACATGAGTTTGCTGACATAACTTCCCGCATTTTTTACCGCGGCATCGCTTTCCTCGAGCTGAACAACCGTCAGTTCTTTTAACGCCGTTAATAACTGTCCCTGGATCGGTCTGACCGTCTGCATGAGATACCGAATAGTCTCCTGCTGCTTATTCTGCAACCCTAATGAAGCTGCCTGACTGAGAACAGAAAAAGTTTCAGCTCTGAGTGCGGTGACTTTATTAAAAAAAGCCTGCCCCCTTTCGGTAGCATATTTTGCCTGGAGCGAGTCGAGTTTCTTCAGCGTCTCGTCAAACTGCAACTGCTGAGATTCAAGACGCTTTTTTTCAACTTCCATTTCTTCATTATTAGTCAGCAACGCAATATTGCGTACGGCAATACCCATGTCTCTAATGTTACCGTAGAGCGCCATACCCAGTTGATATTTCTGCATGTTGACGTTAACCGTCTTATCCAGTTCATCTCGGGAATCAGACAAGCCTTTATACGCAATCGAAATGCTTAGCATAAAAAGAACAATGAGCAAGCCAAAGCTCAACATAAGACGGGTGGAAACTTTCATATTTAAACTCCCATGGTTAAAAAAGAGTTATCGGATGCAAATATTTAGACTTTATAAATAAATATACTTTTTTATCAATCGGTGGATTTGACATACCAAAATCCTAAGCTACTCAATCATTTTTTACATTACTGCCCTTTCCATCAATTTAATGATTGGAACATTAAAGAAGACACGCGCACTCAACTATTTATTTATGCGAGCATTAATAAAATTCGTCGTTATGATGTGCTCGCTTATCACATCTGCTTAATGAACCCTTAAGGAATGCTGCCAGGAAACTCATGCCACTTATCTTTAATGGCAGGATTGAAAATTAATACAGACGTATTGAGAAATGATGAATTGGTCAAAAAAAAACAGACTTATCAAAACAATAAGCCTGATAAAAAATACTTAATGCGTAGTCAAAATAAGCATCCCTTATTGGGCTTTCTTTCGTATACCCGGAGATAATATTTATCTGTTAACTTTCTCCCACAGCAAGCTGTCGGAGCAGTTCAATATGTTCGGGATTGTCATTAAGAGCGGGTATGTAGGTAAATGCCGTCCCACCTGCATGCATAAATAATTCCCGGTTCTGCTCATCAAGTTCTTCAAGGGTTTCAAGACAATCTGACGCAAACCCCGGACTGATCACATGTATCTTCTTAATGCCTTTGGCTGGAAGTCCCTTAATCGTTTCATCAGTATAGGGTTCTAACCAGGGTTCTCTGCCGAATCGGGATTGAAAAGTCATTAATACCTGCAGAGATTCATGACCCAGCGCTTCAGTCAGCCGTTTTGTGGTGAGTTCGCATCGCTCTTTATACCTGTCTCCTTCGGCTGAAAATCTGACAGGGATACCATGGTATGAAATGAGCAAGGCATCCGGAACACCGTGCAGGTTGAAAGAATTTTCAACTGACAACCTGAGCGCTTCAATATAGGCCGGATGGGCTGCATAATCATTTATAAAATTGACCGCAGGTGTATATCGAATTTTGGTCGTCTGTAAATGACGACTGACGCTATCCCAGACTGATGAAACCGTTGACGATGAAAATTGCGGATACAATGGAATGACTGTCATTTTAGTCACACCTTTCTCAATTAATTCATCAATAGCGCTGCTGATTGACGGTTCACCGTAACTCATGCCAAGAGCAACGGGCAATCCTGTCACCTGCGCAAGAGCAGTGGCTTGTCGTTTGCTGTAAACCATGAGCGGAGATCCCTCTTCCATCCAGATTGAAGCGTATAACTTTGCCACGCGTCTGGAACGTAGTGGGATAATGATGCCGTGAAGTATCGGACACCATAGAATCCTGGGTAAATCAACGACCCGGTAATCATGTAAGAATTTTGAAAGAAATTTTTTCACCGCAACCGGCGTGGGCGCAGCAGGCGTTCCCAAATTCACGATTAATACACCGTGCTTATCATCCATTATCAGAAGCCTCAAACATAAAGATTAAATCAGTGCTGAGTAAATGTAGCATAGTATGTTTGACATTAAAGTCCTCGCAGAAAATCTTTCGCTTATTCAACCTTGTATACACATTCTATGGTGAAAATCATTAATTAATATTAAGTTTTAATCCAATTACAGTGACGCCTGGAGGAATTCATCGTCATTATTCCGCCCATCTGATCGTGTTTAAATACCCTACGATCAGATGCTGCTGACAAACGGCGATAACACCTGACGGGTTTAACTTAAACATTGTGAACAATCTTTTGTTTGTCCATCGATATGGCTTGCTGCCAATTTTGAATTAAACAGACGCAATCCCTTTGAAAAACGTTATGTCCGATTCCAGGGCAGTCGACTTAATACCTTCGCCATCCCACACCAGCCGGTGATGCCAGCGAAAATGAGTCCACATCCGACAATACCGGACACAAGATAGCACCACTCAGACACCGTAGCGCCGGCGAGGACGCCGGTTAACACTAATGTACCGGCGGCAATCTGCACCTGCCGCATTAAGGGGAGCACGCCTCCTTTCGCTTTTACTGTTGCATAGCCTGCCGACTTCCACGCATTCATCCCACCCTTTAGCAGGTAAATCTTTGCCGGCGCGCCTAATGTGGCACATTGGGCTTGGTTTGCATCAGTGCGCATACCCGTTTGGCAGTGAAATATGATGCAATCTTCGCTCTTCTGTCGCAACGAGAGCGGTTTTTCCGGCTCGATCTCACCGATCGGAACAGACAATGCCTCCGGTATGTGTTCATACTCCCATTCATCACGCCCACGTATATCTATCAGGCGCGCGCCGTTCTTAAGCCTTTGTTTGACTTCAATCGGGGTGAGTAGCGGGGTGTTCATTCTCATTCTCCTGGCAATACAGTCGGTGAAGCACTTCCATCACGGCAATCACAGAAGGATCAGCCAGACGGTAGTGCCTGAAACGTGAGGTTTTGGACGAAACAATCAAACCTTGTGTTTTCATGATTCGTAGATGCTGTGATGTTGCTGAAGGACTCAGGCCGGTCATACGACTCAGCGCGCCCGCATCCGTTAAGGGAGCTTTGATCAGCGTGCATAAGATCATCAAACGCTGTGTATGCGCTAACGTCTTGAGCAGACGTGCTGCTTTTGCTGCCTGCATCGGCAAGTCCAGATTGTTCGCCATCATCACGCTATCTCTGATAGTTTAGATAAATCTAAACTATCAGAGATGAACGTCAATGTGTGAATAAAAAACACTTATCTTTATTGAAACACATTCTCATTTAAAAAATAGTGTATAGCCTTTCCTTTGTTAAGGTTGATTTAATATTTCCAGGTGAAGATGGCCACATTACCCCTGAATCCTGGTGAAACAATGAAAAGTAAATTATTGAGCCATCTTCCTCACAATGACGCCCCTTTTTTTCGCGGATTACACATTGCCATTGCGTTGCTAATACTTTCGCAGATTATTAATTCAAATTTAACCGAACGTGAAGCGATGGGTGAAAATAACATCGAGGCTTTTATCACGTGGTTTCATATTATTTCAGGATTTACCCTGATTTTTCTCGGTATTGTGCTCTTGTGCTGGATGCTCACCCAACGAGGAGTTCGCTGGTACTTCGCGTGGCTTACTATTGATTTAAAAGGGATTAAACAGGATTTATTACTGTTAAAAAAACGCAGATTGCCCGAAGCTACGCAAGGCGGGATCGCGGCCACGATACAAGGTCTCGGCGTGGTTTCACTGCTTCTGGTTGCATTTTCAGGCGGTCTCTGGTTTTTAACCCAGCGGATGACCGGCGTGACGGCAGAGATGGCGCGCATTTTTATGCACTGGCACAAGTTTTTGACAACCTTTGTTGAACTTTATTTTTATGCGCATGGTGCCATGGGCATTCTCCATATTTACCTGGCAAGAAATAAATAATATTTGGGCAAACATGTTGAATTGTCACTGATCAAAAAGGGGACCTGAAATGCTCATCCATTTTCCCTGTAAGTTGATATGGCGTTTAGGTGGCAATGAATCCTCCACCGCCGGCAACTTTATTCGTGAGCACTATTTCCGCCGTTATGGTGCTGAACTCAGCTCACTGCTGCCCGATATTCTTACCCTGGAAGACGGGCGCGGATGTCTGATCGCCGCGTGCGGCATGGCACCCGCCTCCGCAGGCATGATGTATCTGGAGCGTTATCTGGACAGGCCTGCGGAAGGGATGCTGAGTGACATTTTTAAGGGTCAAATTTTCCGCAGCAGTATCGTTGAAATCGGTAATTTTGCCGCGACGGATGGTCTGGCAGTGCGTGTGTTTTATGCCGCCATCTGCAGGTTACTCAACCATTACGGGTACAGCCACATTGTGTTTACCGGCACACGAAAAATCCGTAACACCTTCTGCCGAATGAACTTGCATCCGGTCGTACTCGCCGATGCTGAAGGCGAACGGCTGGGAAGCGAAAAAGCGCAATGGGGCAGTTATTACCTAAATGCGCCCAAGATTATGGCCGGGGAGCTGGCTGGCGGTCAGCTTGCGCTTGCAAACAACGACATTCTCAACGGGTGGATAGAAGTTTTACCTGATTCCCCGTGGCACCGGATACCGGAGGTACAGCATGCTCATTAATGCGCTCGAATTCCATGCCCGACAACAGCCATTTGCCACTGCGCTGATCAGCAACGAGCGTAGCTGGAGCTGGGCTGACTTTCATCAGGATGTGTCGGCTTTTGCTGAAACACTCAGACAGGCGAAAGTTCATCGACTGGCGCTGGCGCTGGGCAACACTCCGGCCTGGATTATCGCGGATCTTGCTTGCCTGAAAGCCGGTGTGGTTTGCATTCCGGTACCGCCTTTCTTCTCCGATCAGCAACGTGAATGGTTAATGAACAGCTCCGGCGCAGACGCCATTCTGGCCCCGACACACATTTCAGGCTTGGCCCTCATGTCTACGGCTCAGGGAATGCTGCATATTTGCAGAAAGGAGGGGCTACCCTTACTGCATTCTGGCACCGTGAAAATTACCTATACATCGGGTACCACCGGCACCCCTAAAGGCGTTTGCCTGTCGGCTACAGGGCTAGAGTGGACTGCCGGCGCGCTGGCAGGCCTGATGAAGCCCCTGTCATTACAGCGCCATCTGGTAACACTTCCGCTCAGTACGCTACTGGAAAACATTTGCGGCAGCTATGTTCCTTTGCTGCTGGGAGTAACCGCCTGTGTGCCTGACCTTAAGGCACTCGGATTTAGCGGTTCGAATCAGTTCAGCCCAGAAATTTTCGCTGAAGCCCTGCGCCGCTGGCATCCGCAAACACTGGTTCTGGTGCCAGAACTTCTCAGGGCATTAATGATCATCCATCGTCGATCACCGGAAGTAACCGCCCCGCTGCGCTACGTTGCGGTAGGAGGTGCCCGCGTGTCTCAGCAGCTGATTAGTACTGCGCGATCTGCCGGGCTGCCGATATTTGAAGGATACGGCTTGTCAGAGTGTGGCTCTGTCGTGGCACTTAATCATCAACATCATGAAATGGCAGGGAGCGCAGGAAAGCCTTTAGAGGGAGTATCGCTGACTTTTCATGACGCCGAGCTACACGTAAGAAGCCCCGGCAACGCCCTGGGTTATCTTGGAGAAGCTCCTTTTACCGGCAGCATTGCGACCGGAGATTTAGCAGAGCAAGACACATCCGGCTTTATACACATTCGTGGCAGACGGAAAAATGTTCAGATAAATGCTTTTGGTCGTAATTTTTCACCGGAATGGGTTGAAGCTGAGGCCATGAACTGCACAGCCGTGCGTCGTCTGGTGATCTTCGGCGAAGGTTTGAAAAAAAACGTGGCACTGGTGCACACATTTGAAGGGATGGAAGCATCTGCACGTGAGCAACTCAGAGCACTGTCGGACAGGCTTCCGGATTATGCCCGCCCCCATCATCTCATTTTTACCCCGCTCATCTCCTCACCCGAGGTGTTGACCGCGAATGGTCGCCCCCGTCGTGAACGCGTATGGGCCCTGATGAAAACACAGATACTCAATATTGAGGAGATCAGATAAATGTCATTCTACCAAAAACTCCAGAATGAGACGCTGGCGGCCCGTGAGCGAATGCTGTCTCGCCCGGTCATTGCACAATGCTCACGCGGGGAAGTCACGCGGGATATGTACACGGCGTTTCTGGCCCAGGCTTACCATCACGTCAGGCATACCGTTCCACTGCTGATGTGCGCGGGAAGCCGTTTACCGACAGAGAAAGAGTGGGTAAGAGCCGCACTGGTTGAATATATCGAAGAGGAGTACGGTCACCATGAGTGGATCCTGAATGATATACGCGCCAGCGGAGGGGATGCAGAAGCTGTTCGTACGGGTGAGCCTGACCGTCCTGTAGATCTGATGCTCGCATGGCTCTATTACCGGATTGAACGGGTCAATCCCATGTGCATTTTTGGCATGGTACACGTACTTGAAGGCACCAGCGTGATGATTGCCACGCCTATCGCTGAATCTTTGCAGCAGTCGCTTTCACTTGAAGAAACCTGCACAACCTATCTGCGATCGCACGGGGCACTGGATCTTGAACATCTTAAATTCTTTGCTTCGCTGATGGACAAAGTCACTGACCCGCAAGATCAGCAGGATATTATTTATACCGCCCGTGAGGTCTATGCCCTTTATGGTGAGATGCTGGACAGCCTGACAGAGGCCACTTATGCAACTGCGTGATAAAAATATTCTTCTGACGGGGGCAAGCGGCGGCATTGGTCAGCCGCTTGCCAGGCTTCTTGCCCAGAAGGGTGCCCGGGTGTGGCTGGTTGGCCGGCATCAGGCCGAACTCGAAACATTGCGCCGCAGCATGCTTCACCCTGAGCGCCATACTCTGTTTCCGGTTTCTCAATACACCGATGAGGAGATCCTTGCACTGGCGGACAATTTTCACGCGGCTCAGCGACTGGATGTATTGATCAATAATGCAGGAAACAGCCGTTTTGCCCTGCTCGAGCAGCAAACTTTTGATGACATCCGCACTCAGCTCAGGGCAAATATTGAGATCCCGCTACTGCTCTCCCGGGCCTGTGTTCACCAGTTCAGCGCACGTGGGATCATACTTAATGTCGGTTCCATTCTGGGGGATTTGGGGCATCCGGGATACAGCGTCTATTGTGCGACAAAATCGGCATTACGACGGTTTTCAGAAGCGCTGAACCGTGAACTTTCTAACACCAGTCTATCGGTGTTTTATGTGGCGCCCAGGGCAACACACACTCGCCTGAATTCCCCTGCCGTTAATGCGATGAATAAAGCGCTGGGCAACAGCCAGGATGAACCTGAAACCGTGGCACAACAGATTGTTTCGGTGCTGGAGCGGGAAAAAACGCGTCACTATATTGGCCGCGCTGAACGCTTTTTCATCATGATAAACGCCCTGTTGCCTGGGAGGGTAGACAACGCGCTGCGCAAAAAAATGCCCGTCATTTCACGCTTTCTTCATTCTGAAACACACAGTGGAGATCAATAGATGAAGCAATCCCTCAGGTTATTCATCGTGATGCTGATGGCGTTGCCCGCATTGGCTACTGCCAAGGATAAGCTGTCTGATTTGCAGTCAGAGTGGGCCCGGTGCCAGTACCGGACGATGGAACAGCAAAAAACATCCTGTTTCAGCACGCTGAGTACGCAAGCTCACGCTGCTGTAAAACAGGCCGATCGCGACCCAGAGCTGCTGATATGGTCCGGGATCATTGACAGCAGCTGGGCTGGAGCAAAAGGAGGCCTGGGTGCACTGACGCTGGTCAAACAAGCCAAAACCAGTCTGGAGAAAGCGCTTGCTCTTGATCCTCGAGCGTTGCAAGGCTCTGCATTCACCAGTCTGGGCGCCCTTTACTATCAGGTGCCGGGCTGGCCGATTGGTTTTGGTGACAATAAGAAAGCCGAAACCCTCCTGAAACAGGCATTGAACATGAATCCGGACGGCATTGATGCAAACTATTTTTATGGCGATTACCTGCTGAAACAGGGAGACGCCAGCAGAGCTCGCCAATATCTTGAAAAAGCCATGCAGGCTCCTCCCAGAGCAGGCAGAGAAATAGCCGATACAGGGCGGCGAGCCGATATCCAGCGAGATCTGAATAAGATACGTTGATTCACTTTTAAGGTGAGTACCTTGAAGACCACAGGAGACAATTAGCATGCTTCATGGAGAATCGCATAAAATTGCCCGTTCTGGTTGGCTTCGTGCTGCGGTTCTGGGCGCTAATGACGGGATCGTCTCAACGGCCAGTCTGCTTACCGGCGTTGCGGCGGCCAGTACCAGCCATCAAAGCGTGATGCTGGCCGGATTGGCAGGTGTCATTGCCGGTGCAATGTCTATGGCAACCGGTGAATATGTCTCTGTATCCTCACAGGCCGATACCGAAATAGCCGCTCTCGCGGAGGAGCAGGCCGAGCTGGATGAAAACTTTGTGGCAGAAACATACGAGCTGGCCGCCCTCTATATCAACAGAGGACTGAGTCCCGAACTGGCCCATAAGGTTGCACAGGCGCTTATGCAGCACGATGCCCTTGATGCGCATGCTCGTGATGAGCTGGGTATAACTGAAATAAGCACCGCCAGGCCATTACAGGCAGCGTTATTTTCAGCAGGCAGTTTTGCCGCTGGCGCGGTGATACCCCTGATGGCGGCAATGACTGTCCCTGGGAAAAATGGGATTGGATTCATCGCCCTATCTGCACTGTTATCGTTGACCTTGCTGGGCGCGCTGGCCGCTCGTACAGGGGGCGCACCTGTTTTACGCAGCGTTTGTCGCGTCAGCTTTTGGAGCAGCCTGGCGATGATCGCATCCGGTCTGACTGGCACTCTGTTTGGCCATCTCGTCGGCACGTGATGCTGCAGACAGGTGACATTGTTCTCGCGCAAAAACGAGCGGCATTTTCTTACAGTCACAGGGGGTTACAGCTTTTTGCTGATGGCCCTGAAATTCCGTGTAACGACTCAACATTCAATTCAGTCGCCTTGTGACCCCTTATAGTACGCATCTTCGCTTCACTTCTTTTATGGATTAACCGCCTGCTGACGCGCAATGCCGAAATGACAACTATGCTTAGTGTTTCCAAAAAACCCTATAAACAGAGGTGCCTTAGGCACCCTATTTTTTGTCACTGGAGGCCTGGTATGAGCACCCCTCACGATATGAACCACCCGCAGGATAACAAACCGGCAAGCGCTGCAACTGTCAACAGCGACTCATCTTTCACTAAGTCGAATCATTGCGCATTTGCCTCCACACCCCCACCCGCCATGATGCCCGTAACCTTGAAAGTTAACGGTCAAGAGCGGTCCCTGCATCTGGATACCCGCACTACGCTGCTGGATGCCCTGCGCGAACATCTCCATCTCACCGGGACCAAAAAGGGCTGCGATCATGGCCAGTGCGGTGCCTGTACCGTTATCGTGGATGGGCGACGCATTAATGCATGCCTCACGTTGGCGGTGATGCAGCAGCACGCTGAGGTCACCACTATTGAAGGCCTGGGTACGCCTGACAATCTGCACCCGCTTCAGGCTGCATTCATCAAACATGATGGCTATCAGTGCGGTTACTGCACGCCGGGACAAATATGCTCTTCCGTGGCCGTATTGAATGAGATTACAGATGGCATCCCCAGCCACGTTTCCTCAGATCTGCTGGAACAGCCAACGCGGCATGCAGATGAAATTCGCGAGCGCATGAGCGGTAATATCTGCCGCTGCGGGGCCTACGCTAATATCCTTGCCGCGATTGAAGACTACGCGGAGGGTCACATTTCATGAAAGCTTTCAGCTATGAAAAAGTCACCTCTCCTCTGGAAGCCGCCAGGCGCGTACAGCAAAACCCCGGCGCAAAGTTTATTGCTGGCGGCACCAACCTGCTGGATTTAATGAAGCTGGAGATAGAAACGCCCGCTCATCTTATTGATGTAAACGGATTAGCGCTGGATAAGGTTGAGCCGACCCAGCAAGGTGGACTGCGTATCGGTGCGCTGGTGCGTAACACCGATCTTGCCGCAGACATGCGCGTGCGCAGGGACTACGCGGTTCTCTCACGCGCATTGCTCGCGGGGGCGTCCGGTCAGTTACGTAACCAGGCCACGACCGCAGGAAATCTGCTCCAGCGCACGCGCTGCCCTTACTTCTATGACACCCATCAGGCCTGCAATAAACGTCAGCCCGGCAGCGGCTGTGCGGCGATCGGCGGTTACAGCCGTCAGCATGCCGTGATAGGTGTCAGTAACGATTGTATCGCGACCCATCCCAGCGACATGGCCGTGGCAATGCGTTTGCTGGATGCCACCATCGAAACGGTTAGCCCGGATGGCAGCGAGCGCGCGATTCCTATCAATGATTTCTACCGCGCGCCGGGTCAGACGCCTCATCTTGAGACGGTGCTTAAAGCGGGCGAATTTATCACCGCGGTGGTCCTGCCGCCGCCCGTGGAAGGCACACATATCTACCGTAAGGTTCGCGATCGCGCCTCTTATGCATTTGCACTGGTTTCCGTAGCGGCCATCGTTCAGCGCGATCACACAGGAAGGATCGCCGTCGGGGGTGTGGCGCATCAACCCTGGCGACGGGCGTTGGCAGACAGCGAATTGCCCAATGGTACTCAGCCTGTTTTCGATAAGTTGTTTGAGGATGCACAACCTACGGCGGATAACCAATTCAAGCTGGTACTGGCGAAGCGCACTCTGGCTTCAGTGCTGGCAGAAGCGAGGGCAAAAGCATGAAATTTGATAAACCCGCCGGGTTGAATCCCATCGACCAGCTCAGATACGTTGGCCGTCCGCTTGATCGCATTGATGGGCCATTAAAAACAACCGGCAGCGCGCCTTACGCCTATGAATGGCATGATGAGGCGCCTGACGTCACGTATGGGTATGTGGTGGGCAGCCCCATTGCCAAAGGTAAAATTACCTCACTGAATACCGAAGCCGCAGAAAGCGCACCGGGCGTGTTAGGCGTTGTTACCGCCAAAAATGCGGGCAAACTCAGCAAGGGAGAAATGAACACGGCAACGTTGCTGGCTGAATACCGTATTGAACATTACCATCAGGCCGTTGCATTGGTTGTCGCGGAAACGTTTGAACAGGCGCGAGCGGCGGCCCAGTTGGTGCAGGTCAGCTATCAGCAAGAAGAAGGCGCTTACAGCCTTGATCATGAAATACCCACCGTGACGACGCCACCGGAAGATACGCCGGATAAAACCGTGGGTGATGTGGATCGTGCCCTGAGCGAAGCGGCGTTTGTGCTGGATGAAACCTATAGCACGCCGGATCAGAGTCACATGGCCATGGAACCGCATGCTTCTATGGCCATGTGGGACAAGGACAAGGTCACGGTGTGGACGTCGAACCAGATGATAAACTGGTGCCGATCCGATCTTGCGAAGACGCTGAACCTGCCGCTGGAAAAAGTGCGGGTGCTGTCGCCTTATATTGGCGGGGGTTTTGGCGGGAAGTTGTTTCTGCGCAGTGATGCCCTGCTGGCAGCGTTGGGTGCTCGCGTGGTGAAACGTCCGGTAAAAGTGATGCTCCCACGGCCAATGATCCCTAATAACACCACCCATCGTCCCGCGACGCACCAGCATATTCGCATCGGTACCGACAAATCCGGGCATATCACGGGCATCTCGCATATTAGCTGGTCGGGTAACTTGCCGAACGGCACGCCAGAGACCGCCGTGCAACAGACGGAACTCCTCTATGCAGGTGCTAACCGTCTGACCGGCCTGCGTCTGGCAACGCTTGATCTGCCGGAAGGCAATGCGATGCGGGCTCCGGGTGAAGCGCCGGGATTAATGGCGCTGGAAATTGCCATTGATGAGATGGCAGAAAAAGCGGGCATCGATCCGGTGCAATTCCGCATACTGAATGATACTCAGGTTGATCCCGCCGATACCCAACGCCCCTTCTCACGCCGCCAGCTGATTGAGTGTCTGCGCACCGGTGCAGATAAATTCGGCTGGCAAAAGCGCCATCCGTTACCTGCCCAGGTAAGAGACGGGCGCTGGCTGGTGGGCTTAGGCGTAGCCGCTGGATTCCGCAACAATCTCCTCGCCCCCTCTGGCGCACGGGTGCACCTGGATGCGCATGGCATCGTCACCGTCGAAACCGACATGACAGATATTGGCACTGGGAGCTACACCATCATCGCCCAGACGGCGGCAGAAATGATGGGCGTGCCCCTTGAACAAGTAGCAGTGAAACTGGGAGATTCCGCTTTCCCGGTCTCCGCGGGGTCCGGTGGTCAGTGGGGTGCGAACACGTCGACGGCAGGCGTTTATGCCGCCTGCGTCAAGCTTCGAGAACAGGTAGCAACAGCACTCGGCATCAACCCGGATGAAGCCGAGTTCGTGGAGGGCGAAGTTCGCTCAGGTCATCGCAGCGTCCTGCTTTCTGCGGCAGCGGCTAACGGCACTCTGACGGCAGAAGACACGATTGAGTTTGGCGACCTCGACCAGCAGTATCAGCAATCCACGTTTGCCGGGCATTTTGCTGAGGTGGCCGTGGATGTTTACACAGGGGAAGTGCGGGTACGCCGCATGTTGGCCGTCTGCGCGGCAGGTCGAATACTCAATCCCAAAACCGCGCGAAGTCAGGTCATTGGCGCGATGACAATGGGATTAGGTGGCGCGCTGATGGAGGAACTGGCGGTGGATACCCGATTGGGATTGTTTGTGAATCACGATATGGCAAGCTATGAGGTGCCCGTTCATGCGGATGTTCCCGAGCAGGAAGTCATCTTCCTTGATGATACCGATCCGGTCTCTTCACCGATGAAAGCCAAAGGCGTGGGTGAACTGGGATTATGCGGTGTCGGTGCAGCCATTGTGAACGCGATTTACAACGCGACGGGTGTCAGGGTCAGAGATTATCCGGTTACGCTGGATAAACTTTTAGCCGCTTTACCCCAGACCGCTTAATGCTCGCCAAATAAATTTACCCGCTGTGCGGTCTGCAAGTCCGTGCAGCGGGTCAGTCTCTTAGCCACATCAACATTCAGCCTGATTAGCCCGCGTCATATCCTCAATAGTATCAATATCCGTGATACAACCGCGATCGGTTAAGTCAACAAACGTCACAGCATCAGCGTTCAGCAATTCCCTCGCCCCTTTGTCTCCCTGTAATGCACAAAGCTGAGAGTAAAAAGATCGCTGAAAACCGACGGGATGACCTTGTATTCCATCGACTTGTGCGCGTACCGATCGGGAGTTGCGCAGCGCTTCACTGACTGCCCGATAGCTGGAGGGCTGGATAAAAGGCATATCCGCGAGGGTAATTAACCATCCGTCATAATCTGCTGTGGCGTTAACGCCCGCCGCGATAGATTCCCCCAGCCCCTCACTTGAACAGCGGACGATACGCTCCTTAGACATTAACTCATGCAGTTGCCTGTCCTCAGGTCGAGCCACTATATAGCAGTCAAGACCGGAATCCCGCACATTATCCAGCGTATGCTGAAGCACTGGCTTACCCTGCATTATCGCAGCGAGTTTATTTCCCTGACCGGATTGCCTGAAGCGACGGCTGTGCCCAGCGGCCATGACCAGAATGGCAATATTCACGATGCGCCATCCTTGTCCTGCGGTAAGCCCATCAAACCATTTTTGTGGCTAACGACATCGGCCATAATGGATAGCGCGATCTCCGCGGGTGTTTTGCTGCCAATATCCATCCCAATTGGGGCATGAATCCGGTTAATTTCTTCGGGATTCAGTTCGCCAATCCTGACTAACCGCTCTTTTCGCCTCAGACTGTTGTTCTGCGATCCCATGGCGCCGATATAGAAAGCAGGCAGATTTACAGCCTCCATCATCGTGAGATCGTCGATGCGAGGGTCATGGGTAAGGGAAAGAATCGCGGTGCCTGAGTGACACCCTTCACGTTCAAGGTAGCTGGCGGGAAACTGCTTGATTAACTTCACAGTGTCATCAAGTTGATCGGCCAGATTCAGCAGTACATCCTCGCGGTGCTCACACACCAGTGTTTCAAACCCTAAAGCCTGAGCAAAGTTAGCGCAGTAGAGTGCGACGCTGGAGAGGCCCGCAATGACCACCCTGGGAGGGGCGCACAACGTCAGCACGATGTTCGCGCCCTGTACCTGAGTATGCGTCCGGCTCAGATACCCCCCAGGTAGCAGCGAACGGCACGGTTCGGGTATGGTCAGCGCTTTTACCACGGAATGCGGCCCCGTCAACGCTGACATCATCTGTCGCAGGTAGTCGAGCGACGCGTTACCCGGCATCAACTTTTCCACCAGGATGTCCAGCGCGCCTCCGCATGGCAGCGCCTGGTCCGGCTCAAAGCCACCGTCTCCATAACGCACAATCTGGCTGGGCGAGGAAAAAATATTGTCGCCAATTCGGGCGATAAAGCTCTCTTCCACGCACCCGCCCGACAGCGAGCCGTAATAGCGACCATCGCTTCTGATAACCATCATTGCGCCTGGCGGGCGCGGGGACGAACCAAAGGTACTGAGCACCGTACATAGCCACACCGGATGCTCCTCAGCCCATGCCAGTGCTGCGTTCAACACTTGCACATCAAGATGATGCATGCCGTTCTCCTGTAAGGGCGTTTATGTTCAGAATTGCGTCCAACCCAACTGATCTTAACTCCTCTCTTCAAACGCTGACTTGACCGCCTCAACGATCTTATCCGCCCTTGCCGTATCCTCTAGCGGCGGGTACTCCTTTCTCAACTTCCCTGACACCTGCCAGCCATTCTCTTTCAATGATCGAATTATCCGATTCGCATCCTGATCCGGCATCTCCAGCACTTCCTTCAGCCTCTCCTGTGCCTTCTGGAATATCGTCAGCACTCTGGCTTCATCGGCCATTTCCACGCGCACGGTGTGCTCAATCACTTTAGCGGTATAAAGCACGTGAGAAGTTAAATCAGGGTAACGCCAGGCGTAACGCGCATCTTCATAATCAGTGAAATAGAAATTGCTCGGTGTACCGTCGCCATACGTCACAATCTCACCAAAATGGCATGAGGTGGCGTAGCGGCGCATCAGACGTTTCGAGAACACTTCCAGCGTGCGATCATAGCCAACACGGAAATCCAGCGAGCTGGTAATACTGGCAGAGACCGGCAGAATAACGCCTTCAGGAATGGCGCCGTCGCGAATTAACGAGTCATTAATCAGGAAGCGATGAATACGGCCATTGCCGTCGCGCATCGGATGAATATAGACAAAGCCGAAAGCAATCACGCCCGCTCTGGCCAGAGGCTCGGCGCCACGGGTGGCGATCTCAAACTCCTGCAATCCGCGCATAAACTGCGGCAAATCTTCAAACTGCGGTGCGACGTAGTGAACGATATCTTCGCGCATGGTCGCCTGTCCGACAAACACCGGCGAGCGACGCAGCCCCAGTCCCAACGCATCGTGACCGAGAATGCCTCTTTGCAGAATATGCAGGCTTTCATCACTGAGTGGATCGTCAATTTGGCCGCAATATTGTGCGATCACATGGGCGAAGCGCTGAATACGATCGGCCTGCTCCGCCTCTTTCTCAATCAAAAAGCTGGCGCGGGATTCTTTGAAGGTTAACCAACTGGCGGTTCGCAGCAGAACATCTGCGCCGAAAGTATCATCCAGTTCGTGTAGCGCGGCCGTGACATCGAAGGAAATGGCACTCTCAATCTCAGGCGTGCGGCGAATAACAGGACAAAAGTCTGGCGAGCCGGGTAAGTTATCATTGATACGCCAGCGTTTATTCTTGATTGCTAAAGTTCGCGTCAGATAGTCCTTCGCGGAGATCGCCGCAATATACCCGCCATTAGCGACATCGGGTACGTTGGTGAGCGTGTTGCCTGTTAGCCATTCATAGAGAAAGCCGGTACGGCGTGCATATTGGCCAAAAGGTTCTCGCAGGCACCAGCTTTCGATCGGTTTTGGTCCGGTGGCAGCGAAGAGCCGGGCAAAAAACTCCAGATGGAACTCTTCATATTTGAGGCCAAACGCAAAATGGCCTGAGAAGCTATCCTCAGGTTGATAGCTCGGAGGATAGCGCTTTTCGATGTGTCCCTGGTTCTCATGGGTGGCGCGAACCGTGCCAATAGCCGATTCCACGCGAAGTGGCTGAACCAGTTCAATGTGATAGCGCTTGCAGAGCGCCTTAAATCCCACCAGCATCGGCTGAATCCTTTAACATCCAGGTGAAAACGATAATTTATACGTATTATACCGCGAAAATAATAATTACGCGAGGCAACCCCTTTAATTCGAGACCAAAAACACTAATATAAACGCCATTTCTGATGAAAACGATAATGCCCACGCAAGAACAACAACACGACTGTCTCTAAATAAACTTTTGCTATAGTCATCACTTACGATGATAAGTTTGATTTTCGCGCTGATTCAGCGCTTTAAAAACAGGGAAGAGAGTGATGTTTCATCTGATATTCAGCATACCGAGTTGGTATGTTATTGCGCGATTCGTTTTTCCATTAGCCATGCCGTTAGTGTTGAAAGTCATCCTATCTTTGGTGGTTTTGCTGGCTTCTCAATATCTTTTAATTAGCCGATTTACGCCGGGCGGTATAATCTCACCTGAAATGCCGCGCGCCGTCACCATCCTGTTCAGCTGGGCCTTTGGCACGGTGTTACTCCTCGCGTTCACCCAAATACTATTTGATGTAGTAACAGTCATTTCCCTGCTGCTAAGACACCCGCTGCAGATGGCGCCTGGCGTACGTTATGTTGCTGCACTCTTTGCCATGGTGATGTCGGCGGTGGGCGTCAATCAGGCCATACGTGTGCCGCCCGTAAAAGAAGTGACGATCAAAATCGATAACCTGCCGCGCGAGTTCGAAGGCTACCAGCTGCTTCAGCTCACCGACCTGCATATCACCAAAGTGTTCAACGCCGCATGGACCGCAGCCATGGTGAAAAAGGCCATGACGCTGGATGCTGACCTGATCCTGGTAACGGGCGATGTTATAGATGGCACCCTGGAAAATCGCAGAAATGACGTGGAGCCGCTGCGAGGGTTACATGCGCCGGACGGCGTTTATGCCATCACTGGCAACCATGAGTATTTCTTTGAACAGCAACGCTGGACCGAACATCTTGCGACGTTAGGACTGCAACCTTTGCTCAACAGCCATACCCTCATTAAACGCGGCGGCGCGGAGCTAGCGATCGCCGGTCTGCCCGATGTTTCAGCCTCCCGCAGAGAAGCCACTGGCCCTAACCTTGAGCTGGCGCTGGAGGGTGTTCCTGCTGACGCTCCGGTAATCTTGATGGATCATCAACCGCGTAATGCGCGCCAGAACGCAACGCACAAAGTCGATTTGCAGCTATCTGGTCACACCCACGGCGGACTGATCGTCGGTTTTGACCGCTTGTTTGCAAAACCCAACGCGGGCTTTGTTTCGGGACTTTATCAAGTGGATGGTATGCAACTTTATGTGAATAACGGCACTGCGCTCTGGCCGGGCATGGCAATACGATTGGGGCGTCCCTCGGAACTGACGCGGATTACGTTGCAGCGGAAAGAGTGAAGAATTGAGCCATATCTTTTAAAAAACGTTGAGAAGAATGTGCATAGCCATGAGCCTGTTATGTGAGGCTCATGGCTTGTATTGAGCCAACAAGGACTAAAAACGTTTGATCACATGGAAATCAAAAATTTCGTTGGAGCCATAACCATCGTCAAAATATGCTCAGTTAAGGCCGCACAAAGGTTCTGGCTTATTAGGATATTCATCCCCAAAAATTTCCTGCCTCGTTCTTTTGACGTTCCTATGTACGGCTAACTAACCCAAAGCGGCTTTGCAGCACAGCATCAATTTCCTCTTCCGCCAGCTGCTGCTTTTCCACGCCATTCGCCGTCACCGTTTTCAACATATCTCCCAGCAGGATCATCCGTCCCTCCGGACAATGCTGCACAATGAGTCGTTTCTGCACAAAAATCGCATCAGGATGCGTCGAGTTGAGATAATTCGCCGGGGCAAAATCAATCCACTCTTGCGGTGACAGGTCAAAGCCGTATTGGTTACACCACTCCCCTTCTACCTTCGCCTGCAGCAGATACTCGCCATGCGCGTCACAGGTGAGTTTGAACGTATCGAAATCCTGTTTAATATCGCTATTGAGCTGATCTAAAGCTATGGGTGCGCGGATGCCGTAGCGACCAAACCCGAGATCGCACAACCATTGACGTCCATCGACTTCCGCCACCAGCGCCATATGGGTTTTAGGACGGCGTACCGGGTAGAACATCGGCCTTGCTGCCACAAAACGGTAGGGAATACCTAACGCTTCCAGCGCCATGGCAAACAGCCCGTTGACCTCATAACAGTAGCCCCCTCGCCCCTGATGCAGAATCTTGTCACTGATCTCTTCAGGCACCAGCGAGACAACTTTTCCTGCCTGAACGTCGAGATTCTCAAACGGCACGGAGAAAAGTTGATGACGCATAATGGCGTGCAGCGTGGTGGAATCGGCGGCTGCAGGGCAGGTGTAATTGATGCGGCGGAAATAGCGGGAAAGGTCGAAGATATCGCAATGCATAGTGCCTCCTTGTCTGGTTCATGCCCGACACTATAGATGGCACTCATCATCGTCTGTATAGTCAGATTCAATGAAAATCAGACTGCACAGATCGACATGCCCGCCTCGTCATTATCGTCCCCACATTACCGCCGCATTGCTGAGAGTCTGCGACACACCCTCGCCTCCGGTGCGCTGCGACCCGGCGATCGTATGATCTCCGAATGCAAACTGGCCGAACGCGAACAGGTAAGTTTGCCCACCACTCTGGAAGCGCTGCGTTGTCTGGAAGCGGAAGGATTGATTATGGCGCGGTCCGCGCTCGGGCTACTTCGTCATTCCTGCACCGGAAGCCGGTTTTTTGCTGTGGGTTGAACTTCCGCATCCGGTCAATGCGCTGGAAGTGCATCGTCGCGCGCTGGGGTTAGCCCTGGACCGCTGTTTTCACTGGGAGCGGAGTTACAGAGCTTCCTGCGGTTAAACTGTGCCAACGAACCGACGGCACAGCTGCTCAATGCCGTGGACCAGATAGGTGCGATTTGTTACGAATTGATGGCCTGAGTTTTATATGGCGCATTAGAAATAAATGCCGGGCCTTCTGGCCCGGTTCATATCAGAACTCGACGCGTGCCCAAAGTTAAAACCTCGTCCTTCCAGCATCGCCGGCGGGTTGTAGAACATTTTATAAATCGGGTCACTCCAGTAGAGCCGCCTGGCTAATTAAAACTAAACCAGCGTGCCCTTCACGCCATGCGGTTCAGAACGCAAATACTGTGACGGAACCTTGACCTGCGCATTCAGCGCGGCAGCAGCCTGCCATGGCCAGTGCGGGTTGTAGAGCACGGCACGACCCAATGCGACCAGGTCGGCGTCGCCCTGTTCCACCACCGCTTCAGCCTGCTGCGGATCGGTGATCAAACCCACGCCGATAACCGGAATCTTCACCTGCTGGCGGATATCGCGTGCGAACGGCAGCTGATAACCGGGCCCCACAGTGATGCTTTGCTGTGGTGATAGCCCACCGCTCGACACATGCACATAATCGCAGCCCTGCGCTTCAAGTTGCTGGCTAAACACAATGGATTGCTCAACATCCCAGCCACCCTCAACCCAATCGCTGGCGGAGAGTCGCACGCCAACCGGAATCGAAGCAGGCACGGCAGCACGTACCGCCGCAAACACCTCGAGTGGGAAACGTAAACGATTCTCCAGCGAACCACCGTATTGGTCCTGACGTTGGTTGCTCAGTGGCGACAGGAACTGGTGCAGCAGGTAACCGTGTGCCGCGTGGATTTCAATCAACTGAATACCCAGACATACCGCACGCTGCGCGCTCTCTACAAATGCCTGTTTGATGCGCACCAGCCCCGCTTCATCCAGTGCGGTCGGTGCATGATCTTGCTCTGCAAAGCTGATCGCTGAAGGAGCCACCGTTTGCCAGCCACCTTCACTCTCCGGCAGTTGATGCCCTCCCTGCCATGGCGCACGGCATGAGGCTTTACGCCCGGCGTGGCCCAGCTGGATACCCAGACGGATGGGTGACCAGGCGCGAATGTCAGACAGCACGCTGTGTAACGCGGCTTCTGTTTTGTCATCCCACAGCCCGAGATCTCCCGGCGAGATACGACCTTGCGCTTCAACGGCGGTGGCTTCCAGAATCAGCAATCCTGCGCCAGAAAGCGCCAGTGAACCTAAATGGATGCGGTGCCAACTGCTGGCGCATCCTGCATCGGCGGAGTATTGGCACATCGGGGCGATCACGATGCGGTTCTCCAGCTCAAGCTCTCCAATCTTTGCGGCACTAAATAGTTGACTCATCTTTATCCCTTAACGTTGTTAGCAGCAGCGCTGCACAGGTTTGACTCAAGGTTAAACCGTTTTATTCGTTCAGTTATTAATGATTAATGCCAGTAGCGCGAACCATCAGCGCGTCATACCTGAATAACAACCCTGGCAACATGAAACGACCATCCTCACCAAATGATCTACTATTGTTTGACTCCTGATCTGCTCGAAGCACTCCTTACCGTCCCGCTCAAATGGCGTGCGATAGGCAATGTCAGTGGGACCAAAAAGAAATCTTAACCGTCACGATTGAACTCGACAGATACCTGGCCTTAAGCGGTTATGCACAATTCTGTCAGAAGAATCGTCAATCTCATTGCCCTGGTGTCCAACTCTATGTCAGCAGTCCAATTATTGGGAAAAGCCCCATTCAAACGATATGAAAGACTTCAAAGGAAACAAAAAATCCCTGCCCGTCCGCTATTGCAAGCAGTGCCATAAGCCGATGACCTGGCGTAAAAAGTGGGAAAATTGCTGGGATGAAGTGCAGTATTGCTCGGAACGCTGCCGCCGTGCAGCCAAAAGCCACAGGGTCGGCAGCGGGTCATAATACGATTTCAACCACTACGCTGAAGCCACCGTTTCAGTCGTGCTCTCGCCAAAGTGTTCACGCATGTGTGATTCGATCTCTTCCAGCGATTTGCCGCGGGTTTCCGGCAACATCACCGCGACAAACACCAGGGAAGCCACGTTGATCGCAGCGAAGATAAAGAACGCATTATTTCCCACCAGCGACAGCAGTGGTGGGAAAGCTAACGCAACGATGGCGTTACATATCCACTGAAAAGCCACCGCTGAACCGGTCAGTACGCCACGTACTTTCATCGGAAACAGCTCAGACATCAGCAGCCAATACACGGGCGAAATGCACATCTGCATAAAGAAGAGAAACACCAGGATGCAGGCCAGCGCCAGCAGGCTTTGTACTAAACTGTGCGGCATCAGTATTAGCACCGCCCCCAGCGCCAGCTGCATGGCGATCACCACCGATAACCCGGTGATCAGCATTGGGCGGCGACCAAAATGGCTGATGGCTTTGATGCCGGCAAAAGTCGCGAGCACTGATACCAGGCCGTTGCCTATCGTGGCGGCGATCGACGCGCTGGTTCCGAGACCGGTACTTTTCAGAATGATGGGCGTGTAATACATAAAGGCATTCACACCGGTGAACTGCGCCACGATCCCCATACCGCAGCCCAGCAGCAGCAATCGTACTACCCATTTTTCCTTCAGCAGCTCACGAGCGGGCGGCCCCTGACGGGCTTCTCGTGCGTTCTGGCGCATCTCTGCCATCTCTTTTTTGATTTCGCGCGGATTCTCACGCAATTTACGCAGAATACGTAACGCCTCGTTTATGCGCCCTTCGGCCACCATCCAGTGCGGTGAGGCCGGCACAAAAAAGGTGCCAATAAACAGCAGCACGCCCGGAATCATCGCCAGCGACAGCATATAGCGCCACATACTCGGATCATGCAGTAACAGACTCATGGCCGCACTGACGATGTAAGCCAGCAACTGGCCTGACACAATCATTAACTCGTTGCGGCTGACCAAGGGTGCGCGACGATTCGGCCCCGCAATCTCAGCGATGAACACTGGCACCGTGGAAGATCCCCCACCCACGGCGAATCCGAGGATAAATCGCATCACCACCATAATTTCAAGATTCGGCGCGATGGTAGTGCCTAACGCGCCAGCAACAAATAACACGGCCAGGCTGCGCAGCGTGATTCGGCGGCCAAAGCGATCTGAGACAAACCCGCTAACGAAGGCTCCGAATGCTGAACCGAATGTGAGCGCAGAAGTGACCAGCCCTTCAGTAAAGGGGGTGAGGTCAAGTCCGCCTTGCGAGGTCGGCAGTGTCATGTAGGGCAGCGCCCCGGAAATGATGCCCGTGTCATAACCGAACGCCAGCGCGCCCATGGTGGCCACCAACACCACAAAGAACAGACGTTGCTGCACGGTTAAATTGAGCGAGGCGCCATCATCCGATGGGGCCGGAGAAGAGTTTTGCATTTGATCTTCCATGGGTTGCTAAAAACACAGCCAAAACTGTGTAAAGAAAGGTAGGAGTATAGTCAGGATTTGAAGAATGAGATCTGGGTCACGGTAATTCGTTGGGCCTGAGAGGTTCGTGCAGCAGTCTTATGATTGTCGAATTCATATCGTAGGTCTGCCTTCACAGGCATCCTCATTAATTGCAAAGTATTATTTTCGGTGCACAAGGAGTAAAACGGGGCTGTTATTACGCTGGAATAAAACGATACAGGACCGTTAAGGGTTAACCCAGGAGAATGAAGTCAGACTTCCCGTTGCGGAATAAATCAGTCGTGCCCTGCGGTTGTCATTGCGCTGAAGTTGAAACCAGTCGAGCGACTCAGCCTGAAAAACCAGCACACCAAAATGGCGCTGACCGCCTTCTCCGCTCTCCTCGCTTTCAGCATCCCGGTTTTGATCGTGCGGAAATAACAATTCTTCTCCCGGCGGCCCGCCTGAATAACTCCTGCGCGTCCAGACTGACAGCCCTTGCCACGTTTGCCCGGCGAGAGCGCTTGCCGGATCATGTCGTTTAAAATACCCCTGCAAGCGTAATTGCAGGCGCGATTGCGAGCAAAAACCCAATACCATTGCGGCGGGGTTGATGGCTAACTCCTGCCATTTTGCACTGCGGATATCGGTGTGAAACTCCAAAAGCCGCTGGGCACTGTCCGTTCGTCTTAACACCATCATGCGAGCCTGTGGCTTTGATTCAGTGTCGATAGTGCAAACGTTCAGATAACGAAACCCGGCGTGAGGGTCGTTTGCTGCGTTATGCAGTTCCTGCCAGGCCATGGCATCAATATGTTCAGATTCTGGTGTCAAAACTTACGCCCTCAATGTAACGAATGACGTTAAGTATAGAGACTTGTGATTATTCATTGAGGTGTTGCGGGATTAACTTTACCTGAAGGGTGTGACGCTGGAACCTCCGCACACCAGGCGTGAAGGTTCCAGCAATCAGATTATGACAGGGCCTTTCTCCGTGGAGAATTCAGCCAAATCAGAATCGGTAGTTCGAGGAGATAGAAACGTTACGCGGTTCGCCGTACACCGTGTTTCTGCCCACATTGATGTTATACATCTTGTCGAACAGGTTGTTCAGGTTGGCCTGCACGGAGAGTTGTTTGGTGACCTGATAACGACCGAACAGATCCACCAGCGCGTAGCTGCCCTGCTCTGCATACAGCGTTGAAGTTCCGCCAGGTCCCGCTACGTTATCCCAGGTGTGCGTCTGCCAGTTCACACCGCCGCCCACAGTAAGATCCTGCAGCATCGGCAGGCGATAGCTGGTGAACAGCTTCAGTGAAGTACGCGGCTGGGTTGGGTTCAGCGCGGCATCTTCGCCATCTTTCGCCACATAGCGCGTTGCACCCAAGGTCATCTGCAGGTTATCGGTCACCGCACCGTTGATTTCAAATTCAACACCTTTACTCACCGTGCCGTTCTGCTCGTAGTAAGCGTAATCGGTACTGCCTGGCACCAGCGCATAATCCGTCGCGCCCAGGTGATCCTGCTCGATACGGAACACCGCCAGCGATGCGGTGATGCGGCTGTTCATCCAGTCGCCCTTGATCCCGGTTTCATAGCTTTTACCGGTGACAGGAGAGAGATAAGCACCCTGCGCATTACGATAGGTCTGCGGTTTGAAAATCGAGGTATAGCTGGCGTAGGCGGAGTAGGTATCGTTGATGTCATACACCAGGCCTGCATACGGCGTGATGTTGTTCTTCTCCATATTCTGCGTCAGCGTGTTGGCGTTGTATTGCGTGTAACGCGCGCCAAGGATCAGATGCAGCGGATCGGCCAGTGAAATGCGCGTGGCTAAGTAAGCGGATTTCTGACGGATCACATTATCCTGCGACAGCGCCTGATCGTCCCAATCCGGTTCTGGATAATTACCCCCAGTCATTGAAATCACCCACGTCTGACGAGGTGAAGCTGGTGGAGGCACTGACGTAGCGATCGTGCTGGCAGATATAAGTGACACCCGCCATTAACTCATGCTGGCGGCCAAACCGCTCATACGGACCGGTGACATAGGCGTCTGCGGTATCTTCTTTGCGTTTTGCGGTGTTGTAGCCGGTGCCGCCTAACAAGTCATAGCCCTCATGAGGGCCGATACCGATACCGATACCGGTCGATTTATCAAAGTAACCGTCGATATACAGCAACTTACTGTCCATGATGGCTTCAGTGTGCGAGCCGCTCAGGTTCAGCTCCCAGCCGTTATTAAACGTCTGCTTCAGGCTGGCGAACACCTTTTTGGAATCGCTGTTGTTGTAGGCCCAATCAGGTGCGAGGTTGGTACTGCGGGAGTCTATCGGAACGCGTTTGGTTGGTGTTGGATATGATGTTGTTAGCGACGCCGAAGGCGGGTTCATCTCGCTATGATTGTGCGGGCGGGATAACTTAACGATGAAGTTAACGTTAGTGAACAGGCTGATAACCTACATTAAGATGATTGGCTAACTTGACGAGCCGTTTATCAAGCGTCCAGAGCGTTGCTCCGGGGGTAATGAGAGCAGATGCAAGCAAGGTGATATCCACCAGGCCACACCCGTGTCCGTACAGCATTTTATTTTCAATAAAGGCCATTACCTCACTCATGCTGGCTTGGTGGCATTGCGGTAACAGATTCAGGTCACGGAGTGTGCGCACGCGGGGCGCTGGCGGAGTGCCGCAGGCAAGTTCTCCAATCACCATTGGATGAATCAATACCAGGTCCCCGCTCAGTAACCGCACTAACTCTTCATTTCTTTTTTTGAAATGATCTACCCAGACAGATGTATCAACCAGAATGGACATTATGCAGACGGTTCCTCGCGACGGCGGGGAATGCTTTCCATTTCAGGCGCGGCGCCACCCAATGAAGCAAGGCGCTTTGCCGCTTGTACCCGAACAAACGTTTTCATCGCTTCACGGAAAATATCAGCCTTGTCCATATCTGGATCGGCCATATCCAGAGCCTGAGCATACAGCACATCATCAATCGTCACTGTAGTACGCATCTCGCCACCTCATATGATTCACAAACTGATGTCATCATGCATCAAAATATGAATCAGGTCAATTTCTCACCGCGATGATGACTTGGGTAAGAAGCGAGCAACATCGATGGCAATGATGATCGTAGCTAAGCGTGCATGCATTTCACCAAATTTCATCCTTCATTGCCCTGGATAAAATCTTGCGAAGACGATCAGGACATCAATCGCGCTGCTATCGGAGATGTGAGATTCCATTGCGGCACGATTGATTCCATGTATGACAGGCTTGCCAGAGGCTTCTAATCCGCTGGCAGGCTTCTACCAGCGTATAAAAGCTTGTCCGCCCCGGCCGGCTAACTCCGTTGATAAAACGCACCAGCTTCGGCTTCACTCAGCGCGAGTTTCTGCACCGTACCGGTCTCTGATGAGCGCAC
The DNA here is from genome assembly GCF_030053335.1 of Pantoea sp. EABMAA-21. Classification (NCBI taxonomy): domain Bacteria; kingdom Pseudomonadati; phylum Pseudomonadota; class Gammaproteobacteria; order Enterobacterales; family Erwiniaceae; genus Pantoea; species Pantoea sp. EABMAA-21. The sequence goes on along the minus strand of NZ_JASGBX010000021.1, from coordinate 73,059 downwards.
TGCCGCTTCAATCACCGCCATGACGGCAATCGCCTGAGCGGGAGAAACTGGATTAGCCTGCTTGCCCGCCAGCGCATCACGCACCTGGATGTAGTACTGACGCTGGTCGCCTTTTGGCGTTTTGAGTGACGTGACCTGCAGATTACTGTCAAACACCATCAAATCATCCTGATCTTCGCCCCAGGTCGCGTAACCCGGTTCGATGCCAGCAATCAGTTGCGCTTCCTGCTGGTCGGCTTTGGGTTTAACCACGCTGCCTTTGTCCCCGTGAACGGTAAAGCGTGACACGCCACCCGCGGCGAGCATGCTGGCATGCAGGATCACTTTATGCTCCGGGTAGCTGAGCGTGACGTGTGCCCAGTCATTGCTTTTCCCACCATGACGCAGAACGGCGATGTCACCAGAAACGGTTTCTGGCAGTCCGAAAAGTTGCAGAACCTGATCGATGATATGAGGCCCAATGTCGAACCATAAGCCGCTGCCAGGAATATCGTGTTCTCTCCAGCGGTCGCGCACTTCCGGGCGGAATCGGTCTATATGAGACTCGAAATGTTTGACATGGCCGATTGCGCCAGAATCGATGACCTTTTTCACCCCCAGGTAATCGGTATCCCAGCGGCGGTTCTGAAATACTGAGAGCAGTAATCTCTTCTCGCTGGCCAGTGCCGCCAGTTCTCTGGCCTCTGCCAAATCCAGCGTAAAGGGTTTATCCACCACCACATGCTTACCGGCATTCAGCGCCAGCTTCGCCAGAGGTGCATGAGTCGCATTGGGCGAGGCGATCACCACCAAATCAATATCAGCATGCTGGATGGCCGCTTCCGGGGAGTCGAGAACGATGACGTCAGGCAGGTCCTTTTTGACCTTCTCCTCACTGCCAGACGAAACAACATGCAGCTTCAAACCGGGAACGGATTGAATTAAAGGTGCATGAAATGTTTTACCGACAAATCCGTAGCCGATGAGGGCGACGCGAATCTCTTTCTGAATACTCATTTCTGACTCCTCTTGCCATTAAGAATGTGTGATGTTGACCTGTGTAGCATCGGTGACGTCAAACTCGCTCCAGGGCGCATCAAGGAAAAGTTGATGGATATCGGTGAGCGGTGCGACCAGATAGGGTTCACAACGGTTGAGCTTCATATGATCGGCCACCACCCAGTGTTCGCTGCTTGCCGCCAGCATGGCGCGCTTTACCTCAGCGTCACCCTCCTGGCTGGCACTCAATCCAAACCGGGCATGCAGCGCACAAGCCCCCAGAATGGCGATGTCGGCACGATACTTTTCAAGCAGAGATAGCGTGGCGCTGCCGGAAAAAAGCCGTTGTTGCTTGTCCCATTTGCCGCCCAGAAGAATGAGTTCGACATCCGGCTTATCACTGAGGTGATGGGCAATATCCAGTGACGTAGTGATGACCGTTGCTGGGCCTTTTAGCAACGTGGCGACCGCCAGCACTGTGCTGCCCGCATCCAGAAACAGCGTGGCACCTGCCGGTATTTTTTCCGCTACCTGCCTGCCAAGTTCAATTTTGACATCGGGAATCAGTGCGCTGCGCTGGTGGCGATTCATCACTGACAGATCCAGTGCCACGGCTCCACCATGGTTTTTCTGCGCCAGACCCTGTTTTTCCAGATCGGCCAGGTCGCGACGCACGGTATCCGCAGAAACCTGCAACTTTTCAACAAGCTGCCCAATTCCCACCTGCCCTTGTTCAAGCAGCAATTCCATCAATAATTTTTGTCTGGCTGTTTTATGCATGTCGGTCTCAAAGCCGCAAAATATTGCAATATGCAGCATAATACAGCATGACGGGTGCAATGAATACCGCTTTCTTTGAGTGGATACAAGCAATGCATTACCTGAACTGAAGAACGGTGCCGAGATATAGCACCCGACAGGGGGGATGTTAGGATGCTGTAATGTCTTCCACTGCCGTGAGAAATGATTAAAAACAATTAGCCGTGTTACGAGTGACATAATCCGGCTATCGATATTGTGCAGACAAGCGAGTGTATTTTCGCTTTTCTCAACTAAAGCAGAATGACCTGCTTACCACTGAAATTGCGATGCTGCAGAGCCAGCAGTTGCGCCGGTAGCTGTTCGCATGCGAAGTGCAGTAACGACTCGCTTTGCAATGTGCCCTGCGCAATCTGCCTCAGCATCTGTTCTCCCTGCCGCGTGAGTCTTTGCCATTGCTGTGCATTACCATGCTGGTGCAGCGCGCCGAGCGCCACTTCATGCAACGAGAACGCACGACCAAACGCCGGATTCGGTCACTCTTGCACCCGTCTCTGAATGCATACCAGATGCCCATTCGCCATCATTACCGTTTTACGGGTGCCAAAAGCTGGGAGACCGAAGCCTTCCCGGATAAACACAACTCCCCGTTCCGCGCCTATGACAGCTCACACACTATCGGTGGTGCTGTCATGGGGCTCGACCCAAATACGTCGGTGCTTAACCGCTAACAGCAACACTGGGACGCGCACAACCTGTTTGTACTGGGTGCATCGTCGTATCCCAACAACGGCGGCTATAACGCCACTATCACCTTGAGTGCGTTAACGCTGTGGACCGCGCACGCCATCGTCAATGACTACCTGAAAAATCCAGGTTCACTGGTACGCTAAGGAGAAAATCATGGCAAAAACATTACGTCGTGCCGGATTAACGCTTGGCGCTATCGTAGTTATGGGCGCTATCGGCTATACCGCGCTGGTGCAGTATGGACTGCATAAATCGTATCCGCAGGCATTGCAGCCAGAGAGTGGCGCGGCTTTACAGGATCAAATTAAACGCGGGGAATATGTTGCACGCTTATCCGACTGCACAGCATGCCATACTGCACAAGGTGGTCAGGCTTTTGCCGGAGGCTATCGACTTGAAACACTGTTTGGTGCCATTCTTTCATCTAACATCACTTTGGATAAAGAAACCGGTATCGGCAACTGGACGCAGGAACAGTTTGATCGGGCGGTTCGTCATGGGGTGGGGTCGCATGGATATCTGTACGCCGCGATGCCTTACAACGCCTATGCGAAATTAACCGATCGCGATCTGACAGACCTGTGGGCTTACATCCGCACGATTCCGGCAGTGAAGAACGAGGTGGTCAAGAACCAACTGCCCTTCCCATTCAACCAACGCTGGACGCTGGCGGGTTGGAATCTGATGTTATTTGATGATGCCGTGTTTAAACCTACACTTAATAAAAGTGCGGAAATTAATCGGGGTGCCTATCTGGTTGATGGCCCGGGACACTGTGCCGCTTGCCATACGTCTAAGAATCTGCTCGGCGGCGATAGCAACAGTTACTTGCAAGGCGGCACGCTGGAAGGCTGGCATGCGCCTGATCTGACGCCCAATCCGCATGTCGGCCTGGGCAGCTGGAATCAAGGTGATATCGTCAGCTATCTGAAATCCGGTACGAACCGTTTCACCGCTTCATCCGGTCCAATGACGGAAGCGGTTGAAAACTCCACTCAGTACATGACCGATGATGATCTCCGAGCGATTGCCAGTTATCTGCAATCCTTGCCAGCATCATCAGGTGTGCAACCCGCTCCTGTTGCAGCATCTGATACTGCAATGATCGTCGGCAAAAAGGTATATGAATCGCAGTGCAATGCCTGCCACGTTTCCAATGGCTCAGGCATCCGAAAAATGATTCCGACACTGGCGAATAATCCGCAGATGAATTCTGCTGATCCCTCCAGCCTGCTGAATGTTGTGCTTAAAGGGAGTCAGGGACCGCTGACCCATGCCAATCCAACGGCCGCCGGGATGCCGGACTTTGCCTGGAAGTTGTCAGACAGCAATATTCCCGATGTGATGACTTACACCCGCAATAGCTGGGGCAATGCTGCCGCGCCAGTCACCAGTGATATGGTGGCGAAGGCACGAGCGAATTTGCAGGCTAAATCATGGGCAGGAGGAAGTCAGTCGCAGTAATACCAACGCCTTGCCATGTTATGGCAAGGCGTTTTTTTTGGAATATGGTCTATAAATCGCTGGGTGATAATGATCATCATCTCAATAACAGGGCTCGCTGTATTCCAGTGCGACTGACATAAGCTGAAAGACGCTCCGCATGTCTTTCAGTGACCACCAGGCCGATATAGCCATCCGGTCGAATCAGGTAAGCGGTGTCCTGTTTAAATCCTTTTTTCTCAAATACATCCTGCCAGGGGAAGACATGCCATTCCACGCCATGGCGATCGCACCAGTTCCTGACTTCTTCAGTGGCTGTACCGTAGATGTGTAATTGCCAGACTATCTTTCTCAGTAATGCATAATTGTCTGTCTCACCCATAGCGATATACGGTAAGCGATCGCCCGCACTTATCTCTCCCGCTTTTCCCTCACTTAAAGGACTGTCCGGATAGCTCATCGTCGTTTGTGAGATGACGCGGAAAAGGTATTCGCGTACACGTTCATATCGATAGGTCTGACTGGCGATCGACGGTGCAATGTGTGTGCGCACGAAATCTGCAAACCCGCCAGCGGCAGTGATGAAAGTGAAGACCCGGTCTGTGGTTTTTACCAGTTGGTGAGCGAAGCCTTTTCGCTCCGCCTCATAACTATCTAGCAAGGTTTCAGGGGCCTGCGCTTTAATTACCGCAGACAATTTCCACGCAAGGTTTATCGCATCGGCAATGCCGGTATTCATCCCCTGCCCTCCCGCCGGGCTATGGACGTGTGCTGCATCCCCCAGCAGAAATGCACGACCATGTCGAAAATGATTGGTTACCCTGTGATGGACACGGTAGGTAGAAAACCAGTTTACCTGTTTGATACTGAGCCCTAATCCGCTGATGGCCCTTTGGCTGACATCGTCAAAAGAGTGTTGCTGCTTATCCCCTTCCTCACTTTCAACAGTGCCGATCAAACGATATTGATGCTCCGGCCCATAGGGCATCACCAGAACAAAATCCGACTTGTCGAAGGCAATGTGTCCCTCATTCGCGGGTGTCACTCCACTGGCCAGTACATCTGCAACGTAAAAGAGATGGTTGTAAGTACCGCCTTCGAAGTCACTACCAATCTGATGGCGCACCGGGGAATGCGCACCATCACAGCCTGCAAGATAGGTGGCAGTACAGGTTTCTGTTTGCCCTGTAGGTGTTTTGATCGTGGCAACAATCTGTTCGCCTTCTTCCCTGAACGACATGAATTCTGTTTGTCGTTCGACGACAACACCTGCAGTTTCCAGACGGGTGACCAGCAGTTTTTCATGTCTGTCCTGGGGTAAGACAAGCACGAACGGATACGGAGAAATGTCCTTTCCGGCATTATCCAGGGGAATGCGCGCCCTCGTTTTTCCCTTCGCCCACATATTCATTGCTGGCATTTTGTAGCCTGCTTCGATGGTCTCTTCAGCCATATCCAACTGTCGATAAAGTTCCAGCGTGCGTGCCTGAACGGCCATTGCTCGTGATGTCTCACCCGGTCCCTGACTCTTATCGATGATTCGAACTGACACGCCTTGTCGGGTGAGCCAGAGTGCCAGCACCAAACCAGTTGGCCCTGCTCCAACGATGAGTACGTCGATATTGTTCATAGGACTATCCGACTGTGGGGTGAGTTAAAAAGGAACGTCATGGTGAACGCGTAAGGTTAGTGTGATTTACACAGCTCAATGCAAAGTATAATTGTGCTTGATTGAACTAGGCGTGCTTTTGCTCACTGTCTTCCGCACGCACTGAGTAAAGCATTCTTACCGGCAGTAGAGGGGCGCTCTGCCCTTCCGGGCTCGCTGTCATGAGTGTTGATGCTTTAAGCTTGGAATGACATTGTCACCTTTCAAGTGGATTTTTCACCGTCCTGAAAACGCTATAAGGTAGTGTATTAAAAGAAATTTTCTGAAATTTTCAGGCTGAAAATCACCATGAATTATTGATTGGTGGTGAAGGCAGTGATAGTGATGGCGCTTAGGATGGTCTGGACGCTATTTTCATATGCCCAAGTGAGTTATGACGATGGTATTTCTGCATAACGCATTTCGTGTCGTTCATCTCATTGAAGCTGATTCTGGTAGAACTCCAGGATAACGATTACACCTAAGCGACAGTAGGTAATTCGTTATCCTCCAATTTCCGCGCAATGCGACTTTTATGCTAAAACCAGCATTTAAGCCTTCTCCAGATTTCTCCTCGTTTATATCACCAGTAGGTGTGATTAATGGCATCTGATAACTACATGTAAGAGTCAGTTGCACATTGGTTCGATGACCGGCACGTAAAGCTGCAATGAAAATGTGTCAAATAGGTAAATTTTGTCGAATTGTCAGGGGTGTTGAAAAAGGATGAATTTGTCAAAAGTAAGACGCTGGACGCTGGACGCTGGACGCTGGACGCTGGACGCTGGACGCTGGACGCTGGACGCTGGACGCTGGACAATGCAGTATTACCATTAATAACCTAAAGTGAAGTAAAAACCCTTCAATTTAATGATTTTCACACCACCGAAAAATCAACTTAAGATGTTGAATAATAACAAATAATTACACTTTTTCAGGCTGAAAATCACCATCCAGTTAGCCAAATTTAAACATTTTCCTGCATAGTGTGTGTTACTACCTTGGCTTCAACCTAATCTAAGGTTGATATCTTTTACGTGCTCAATGCTACATGCAGCTCAGAAGTTTCGAGAGCTAATTGTTAACACCTAAATATCTAAAATTATCTACATTCTTAGATAAATGTTCACTATTACAGTTCTTCTCTCAATTAGATTACGTGCATTATACTTCTCAGATTCAGGTGTCAGGTGTCAGGTGTCAGGTGTCAGGGTTGATAAAAGTCTTCAATCAAATCCTATTAAAGTTAACCGTAAGGCAATCCCAGTTTGAACCAACAGAACATTTCTGATTCTGAAAATCGAGTTCTAGATGTACTTACGTAATGTTGTGCGCAAATTATTTTGTACACCGCAAAATCAACGCGAACTCGAATAATAAAAGCCTCGAGCCTTATCGACAGATTTTAATTCATACAAGGCGTGGTGTGGTGTGGTGTGGTGTGGTGTGGTGTGGTGTGGTGTGGTGTGGTGTACATTGAAACACACGTTACCACAATGGTGGCAATAATAACGCCACAACCCAATAAATTTTTATTGTTACTTGGATTAATCAGATCATGAGTTAGAACGTTCATACACTGAATTATTCTGAGGAGCGTGTTTGAAAACATGATGCGGAGAAGAAGTTCACATCATTGATGTGAGCTAAATGTGTAGTAGATGTACTTTGAAATTATAATGTTTTTAAAATTCATTCAGTGTTTGGCGAGTGAATAAATTAGTGAAAATGACTGCGTACCAACATTAGCTACTTTTTTAAAAGTGCGGTCACAGCTTGTAGCGCATAATTTTAATGAACAGCGTTAAATGTCATTATTTAAACGAATTATAGGAAGGGAAGGGAAGGGAAGGGAAGGGAAGGGAAGGCGTATTTTGTATGACAATCGCATGTGGGTGATAATACGCAAAATCACTGTAGCCTCTACAACCATTTTTATACCAAAGCTCGTGCAGCCTCATATTGTCAACTTCATCTTGCCGATGAAAACGCCGGCCAACCATTTCATCAATCAGCTTGACCATCAACCCTGTTTTTTTCAATAACTCGGCTGAACACCTTTTGTTTAAATATCGTGCTAAGTACGATAGGGTAGGGGAATTGATTGAAACATGACTTTCATGAATTGATTGGTTGGGTGAAAGCCTTAACTACATAACCTATTGATTTAATTAAATAATATTTATAAAAGGCGAAAATCACTCAATCATTAAAAAATCCACTTTTATTGATTTTTACCTAAAAACTGGCATGCGGAAGCTTTTTTAGTACAATACAACAAATCATTATTATTGAGGTGCTTATGAAGCGTGATTACGGTGACGTGTTTGACATCGCCAACCGTGCGAATGGCATGCTGCACGGACTCAGCAGCCATATCGAGCAGCAGCGTCAGGAATTTAACCAGCAAGGCTACTACCATACCTTTACTCGTAATGCCGTCGCCAACTTACCGCTGTTGAGTAAACACGCGGTTGCCGCCGCCATCAGTGAGATGGAAGAGGCGGGTTATGAATTCGGCAGAAAGCAGACGGGCAGCACTTCTCAATATGCAATGAGCATTCAAAACGTCGTCGATATCTATAAGCATCGCAAGGTGCCCAAATATCGCGACAAACATAAAGATCCCTTCGTCGTTTTTGTTGTAAATCTCAAAGGTGGCGTGTCCAAAACCGTCACGACCGTTACCCTGGCACACGGTTTACGTGCTCACCCAGGCTTGCTGCATAATGATCTGCGAATTCTGGTGATTGATTTGGATCCGCAGGCCTCCAGCACCATGTTCCTCAGCCATACCAACAGTGTCGGTTCGGTGCTGGAAACGGCTGCACAGGCGATGCTGAACGATGTCAGCACTGAGCAGCTGCGTGAGCAGTTTGTGAAACCCACTGTGATGCCAGGCGTTGATGTGATGCCCGCTTCGATCGATGATGGTTTTGTCGCCAGCGACTGGGATGCACTGGTTGCTGAGAATCTACCTGGGATCGCACCCTCTGAAGTTCTGCGCCGCAACGTCATTGATCGTCTGGCTGAAGATTACGATTTCATCTTTATCGACACCGGTCCGCATCTTGATGCATTTATGCTCAATGCCATTGCCGCCAGTGACTTACTGCTTACGCCGACACCGCCAGCACAGGTTGATTTTCACTCAACGATGAAATACCTGACGCGACTGCCGGAAATGCTTGAGCGCATTGAGAACGAGGGGATAGAGCCAAGATTGAAAGCAAATATTGGCTTTATGTCGAAGATGACCACCAAACATGACCACATTACGTCTCATAGCTATGCACGTGAGGTGTTCACAAAATCGATGCTGGATGCGGTATTACCCCGTTTAGATGGTTTTGAGCGCTGTGGTGAGTCATTTGACACGGTGATCAGCGCAAATCCGACTTCGTATCCAGGCAGTGCCGATGCACTCAGAAAGGCGAAACAGGAAGCCGAGAATTTTTCACGCGCTGTATTTGACCGCATTGAATATATCAGGAGTACCAAGTGACCGAACCCAAATCACTCAAAAGAATTGGCCGCACCATGGGCCAATCCCAGATGTCGAGCTTTATCAACAGCGGCAATCAGTCACGCGTATTCACTCTGAAGTCGGGTAACACAGCGACATTCAGCCGCCAGCTCATTCCCAGCGGTGAAGTGGAAACCAAAACCTTTGTTGACGCGCAGGTGAATGGGCGAGACCAGTCAGCGCTCACTGAAGAATCAGTAAAAGACATTACGCGCACCATTGAGTTGCAGCAGTTCTTTCCGGCAATTGGCCGCCTGGTGGATGGCCGCATTGAAATTATGGATGGTTCTCGTCGTCGTGCCGCTTGTCTGTTTGCCGGTACGGGTCTCGAAGTTCTGGTGACCGAGGATGAAATTGATATCAGTGATGCCCGCCAGCTGGCTGCGGATATTCAGACAGCAAAAGAGCACAATCTGCGTGAACTGGGTCAACGTTTCCTGATGATGGAAGCGCAGGGCATGAACAAGACCGAGATTGCGAAAGCAGAAGGGATCTCAAACGCCAAAGTGACGCGTGCATTTCAGGCTGCGTGGGTTCCTGCTGAATTTATCGAGTTAATACCGGTTGTTTCCGACCTCAGCATTCCGGACTACAAATTACTGCTGGATGTGGCAGAAGAAGCGAAAGCAGAGGGTGTGGCGGTTAAAGAGGTTGTGGCTCAGGTCAAAGCGCGAATGGATGACGATCAGGCGCTGCACAAACTGGCCTCCGATGATCAGAAAACCCGGATCCTGTCGTTTTTCACCACTGCTAAAAAGCAGCTGGTTAAGCCGGTGAAAAACAAGAGTGTCACCACTGAGAAGTTTGGACATTTCTCAGATCGTACCGCTTACGCTAAGCGCAAAACTAACGCAGAAAAGCGCCATGTACAGTATGAATTCCACCGTTTGCCTGCCAATACGCTGGAAGAGATCGATATTGCAATTAAGGCGATCCTTTCTAAGTCTTGATCCGGCTCCTTCATACAACGCAAATCCAAAATGGACGTGATTTTCACGTCCTTTTTATTGTTCTCACTTTTCAGTAACCCACGCTCGTTTGAATCTGTGCTTCTAAGCGCTTCAGCAGCCTTCTAAGCCATTTAAGTTCAATTATCGTATCTGGCAAGCCTAATCCTCTCAACCCGCCAAAAGACCCTGTACAGGCTGAATTTACGAACATCTGATTGATGATTGTGTTTATACCAAAACCTGGGCTCATCCAGGCCAACAAGTTATACAAGTAGATCTTTTCTCGGGATCGACATTCAGAATTGAACGAAATCACCGTATTCCGGCTGAAACCTGCTTAACAGCCTCATTTAACGCTGATTTTTATCCCCTTTATCCACAGGGTAGATCCAATTATTCGATCATAATGAGATCCCATTGAGATCAAAGAAGATCCCGGATCGCTGCAGGCCTTGATATGACTGGTCTGAAAGGACCTTAATAACCGCTATAAGGAGTAAACTAACCGCTGTGGAGAGGAAAATAACCGATGAAATGAGTGAAACAACCGATGAAGAGAGTGACTGATAACCGCTGTAGTGAGCAGGCAAGGATGCAAGCTGTGTGTAACTGATCCCGCTGTGCATAACTTTGATTTCCAGTGACGCGATTGACTGAATTTCAGCGGCCGTTATCCCGTAAAGGTTATCCCCATTATTCACTGACCCGATCCAAGAACAGATCCACATAAGATCATATAAGTTCCTAATAGATCCCCACTACGGTTAAAGCCTTGTGCCACATGCCCTGAGGAGATATCGGTAACCGCTATAATGAGTAAACTAACCGCTATAGAGAGTAAATTATCCTCTATAGAGAGTAGTCTAACCGATGAAGTGAGTGCTAGTATCCGCTATAGAGAGTAAACGCGCGATGTCCCTGTGTATAAACCGGATCCTCGAAAATGTCGGAAAATGAGCTAAAAAACAACAAGATAGTTGAAGCCTTTTCAGAAACAGATAAACGAACTGGCGAACTGGTTGTACTTACCCCCAACAGAGATAACACTGTTCAACCGGTTGCTTTAATGCGATTGGGACTGTTCGTTCCTACGTTAAAATCGACTAATAACCGTAAAAACGACACGACAGCCGTTACTGATGTCACGAACGAACTTAAGTTACTGTCGCTCGTTAAATCAGAAGGTTATGAAAGGATCAGGATCATTGGCCAGCGACTCGATATGGACAATGATTTTAAGACTTGGGTAGGGATCATTCACGCGTTTGCGAAGTATAACGTGACGAATGACAAGGTGGTTTTACCCTTCGTCGAGTTCGTCAAACTGTGCGGCATTCCTTCTTCAAGATCTTCAGCCAAGCTGAGGGAGCGATTGGAAGCTTCGCTGATCCGCATTGCATCCAATACCATCCAGTTCGGTACTGCTGACAAAGATGAACTCTATGTCACGCATCTGGTGCAATCCGCAAAATACAGTGTCAAAAAGGATACGGTGGAGCTTCAGGCCGATCCAAAGCTGTTCGAGCTGTATCAGTTTGACCGCAAGGTATTGCTGCAGCTGCGCGCCATAAACGCACTGGCTCGTAAGGAGTCCGCTCAGGCGCTTTATACCTTCATCGAAAGCCTGCCTCCTAATCCGGCGCCCATCTCCATGGCGCGCCTGCGACAACGTCTGAATCTGACTTCTCGTCCCATCACGCAGAATGCGACCGTGCGCAGGGCGATGGAGCAGCTCAAAGACATTGGTTACCTTGATTACACTGAGCTAAAACGCGGTAGCTCCGTGGTATTCCACATTCATTATCGTCGGCCAAAGCTTAAACCTGCAGAGCTGCCACTCAAGCTGCCGGATATTCTCGAAGATGAGCTGGAGCTGGATGATCCTATCGAGACCAATGATGTTAATGCAGCGAGCGAACCGCAGGGTGAAATGGTGATGTTGTCAAAAGCGGAGCTGAAGATCCTCGAGGAAATCCGCAAAGTTAAAGTGAAGTAGCCTTCTAAATTAGCCCTCCGTTTGATAACCGCTATAGAGAGCACTTACTCTCTATAGCGGTTATTTGCTGCTGCAGTCCACGTCGTTCACCTCCCACATTCACTGCTATCAAGACATTTGTGACCCAGTAACCACTATAGAGAGTAGGCTTGTACTCTCTATAGTGGTTATCTGGAAGTCGCTCACAATTTGCACCATTCTCAGCTAAAACCCGCAATGTGACTGCTTTCAGTGTGATAGAAGAGGGGACTGCTTGTGGTGAGTCGTCATGGAATGATCCAGGATCGTCCCCAGATTTAACAACCACTATAGAGAGTAGGTATGTGCTCTCTATAGTGGTTATTCGACGGAAGTGACGTTATCACTTCTATCTTTTTGAGTTATTTGATGATTATTGAGGGATATTTGTTCAGATAACAGTGTGATTTATGTTCAATACCGCCTAAAACTCAACTCTTATTGTTTTATTATCATAGGGTTATTCTCTTTCACTGCCGGGAACTGCTTTTCCTTCTCTGTATATCCACTATAGGAAGGAGTTACTCACTACAGTGGATAGCGCTGCTGATGGCATTGATGAGTGGCTTAGCCTGAGATCCTGCTAACACGCACTCAATTGCGGGATTTTCGCATCCTGCAATAACCGCTATAGAGAGTGACTTTGCTCTCTATAGCGGTTATTTGGTTTCGTTTAATTATATTAACTGTTTGATTTATAGGATTTATTTTTGATGTTTGATTTTTTGGCTAACCGCTATAGAGAGTAAACTTTTAAGCAATGCACATATCGGAAGAACTTGAAGATCCCATATCGATCGCAAGATCGTTGATTTGCAGGGCAGAGGATCAAACATCCACTATAGAGAGTAGAAGCAACCACTATAGAGAGTAACTACTCACTATAGTGGTTATGTTTAATCTACCCCCCTGGTGATTACTAACCTCGCAAGGCTTGCCAATACTGGTGTTGGTAATTACTAACATAAAGGTGATGAGCGCGAGTGCACAGGAACGGATAATTGTCATCATTGCAGCGCGTTAGGGTATGGAGGAGTGGTTTGCTCTCTAAAGTGGTTGTTCCACAAGATCGACTCGCTCCACGCGATCCTGATCAGGTGTAGATCCCCTTCATTTCACGTTTGCGCTCGCTCATCATGACTGGCTGGCAATAGATAGACTCAGTGAGCGCTTTGGCCTGCGTCAATATGAGGGGGGAGTATCTCGTATTACTGCACTTATCGCCATCGTCCTTCTTTAGGGCCTGATACCGGCGCTTAATGTCTTCATGACAGGAAAGATAATTAACACACTCCATACGCTTCAAATCAATGATCATGCACTGATGTTCAGTGTTGCCATCTGGTGTCTGTCTTTGCTGGGTATTCAACTGATGACCCCGCTGGTGAATCTCATTCAGGGTGATGTGACGGAAATTTCGACCAGCCATTTCAGCGCAAATATTATGCGGAGAATGAATGAATCTTTTACTCTGAGCCTGTTTGATAACAAGGAGCGTTACGAGCAGCTGGAATTTTTGAAAAAAGAAGCAGCCTATCGACCGCTTAATTTCATCATTTGCATTATTTACGCCTTCAGAGCCGCCGTGATGGCTGGAAGCTTGCTACTGGTGCTAATAGCGTATTCAGGGATTGGGGCGGCCATTTGCGCATTGTCCATATTACCGATGATTATCATTAATATCCATATCCAGAAAAAATATGTGCACGAGTTATTCAAAAACGCTAAGGACGCAATTGCAATGCGTTACGTCTATGGCGTCAGTATGGGTAAAAGCTTTTTACAGGAAATTCGACTCTATGGGCTGGGTAGTTATCTGCTAAAAAAGTTCTCAGGGTCAGCATTTAATACCTATCAACGTATGCACCAGCAACGCGTCAGGGCGCTGATAACGCCCATTCCCGCCATGCTGCTTAGCCTGGTGATGCTATTTGCCGGGGTGTATCTTTTCCTGAGCAATCTGCGCAGCAGTGATATCGCGGTGGGCGCGTTAGTGATGGTGTTTCAGTCCATTGTGATGATGAAATCGCATTTGGATGAAATTGCGAATTACGGTGCCAATCTGACATAAATGGGCAGCTTTTTTCATAGTTACCACTCCTTTATGACCGAGGAGATTGAGCCCGTTACCAACGTCCAAAAATTACTCCCCGATAACACGCCGTTCTCACTCAGTATTAAGCATCTTAGCTTTGGTTATTAAGGCCGGAGCAAGAAGGCCTTAGACGGCATTGATCTTGTGATTAGGGCAGGTGAGAAAGTGGCGATTCTGGGGGATAACGGAAGTGGTAAAACCACGCTGATTAAAATGCTGCTGCGGATGTATGCCTATGAACAGGGTGATATCAGCGTATCCGGTGTTCCACTACAAAGTCTGGAGATTGACGGTTACCGCCAGCAGGTGGCAACTGTGTTTCAGGACTACGGCAAGTATGAATTTACCGTCGGTGAGAATATCGCACTGAGTCAGTATGACACATAAGCGCATTCCACTCAGGTTGACGATTTACTCAATAAAGTCGCGTTTCCTCATCCGCAGCAGACCCGACTGGGTAAACAGTTTGGCGGTGATGAACTTTCAATCGGGCAGTGGCAAAGGCTGGCGATCGCGCGTGCGTTATACCGTAAAGCCAATCTGTTCATCTTTGATGAGTTTTCATCCTCGCTCGATCCAGAAACTGAACATCGCCTGTTTAATGAAATCCTTTCACTCGACACGACGGTTATCGCCGTGACTCAACGTCAGGGAAATATCAAAGAGTTCGACAGAATCGTGGTCATGGCGGAGGGAAAAGTGATCGAAAACGGAAGTTTTGCTCTGTTGATGGGTAAACAGGGCAAGTTTTATAATATGTGGCACGCTCAGTTTAAATCGGTCATTGCTGAATCGGCGTAATGCAATCGTCGGGAACTGATTTGAGAGAGACGCCAGTTCATGCTGTTAATCCGGTGCGCCATCAAAATGCTTTCTTCAGAAGGTTGAATCATAATGGCGCACTGGATTAAATATTTAAAACCTGTCATCGATAGAAACTGGCCTGTCAGGCAGGTCAGTTTCAACATGGCGTCTATAAAAGAAATTTGATTATGGCATTCTAAAAATCATCACAGAAATCCATATCTTTATTCAGACGTTATTGTTTAACTCCCTTCGTCATTTTTACTAATATCAATGGTAATCATTCCTGAGCGTTATCAACACCAGGCAGCAAGAAATATCCTATAGTTCAGCCTTTTTAGCGGGTAATGCCAGGCAAGCTTTCGCATTTCTCTTTATCTGCTTAACTGAATGCTGGATAAAGATGATGGGGATAAGGGTGGATAAAAAAGACACGCGCGAACAGGCAGGGCTCCTTTATCACTCCCTCATCAGAAGTATCACGCTTGCAGGCATTGTGCTTATCGCCGCGGTGTTAGGTATTAGCATATGGACGCTGCATCAGGACTGGAATGATACTGTCAGGCAGAGTGAAGAAACGGCGACAAACCTGGCGCTGTCGCAGGCGCGGCAGGCAGAAGATACTTTCTTGCAAACTGAGCTCGCGATGCGTGAAATGCAGCGTGACGTTGAATCGCAGCTGGTGACCGGTATCAATAGCCGCAATCTGAGCCAGACCATGCGGGAGCTTCAGGGGCGATTGCCGCAGCTGCACGGTCTTTTCTATTACGACGCCCAGGGCAAGTGGATAGCCACCTCTGCATCGCAGATACCGGCAGACATCAATAACTCCGATCGCGAGTACTTTAGGTTTCAACGCGACAATCCGCGCAACAGCATTCATCTTGGTCCGGTGATCCGTAGCCGAAGCACCGGTGATCTGGTGATCCCCGTCTCACTTCGCATCAGCGATGCGCTGCGCGGTTTTCAGGGCGTTTTGCTGGCTACGGTGAAAGTTGACTATTTCCGGCACTTTTACGCTTATTACGAGATGGGGCCTAAGGACGTACTGGTGTTAATGCTGGCTGACAGTTCCGTGTTATACGCACGGCCGATGCCTGATAGTTTTATCGGCAAAGACCTCTCTTCCAGCCATCTGTTTCAGCAGATGCTGCAGGCCACAAATCGTGGAAGCGGGCAGTGGACCTCGGCTCTTGATGGCAAACCGCGTATCTTTGGTTTTGCACGATCGGATCGTTACCCGCTGGTGGTTGCAGCAGGGTATGACACGCATAGCCTATTCATTAAATGGATGAAAGGACGCGTACAGGATGTGTTGCTGAGTCTTGCACTATTATCCGCCATCGTTGCCATGGGCGTATTCGTGCTGCGTCAGGCCCGGCACAGCTTGCATTACCAGCTTGAACTGACCAATCTTCGTGATGAACTGAGCGTAACCAACCGTGCACTGAACAGACTGGCGCATGCGGATGCGTTAACGGGGCTGGCGAACAGACGTGCATTTGATCGCTACCTTGAGGAGTGCATCCTGGCCGCTGACACGCACAACGAGCCGGTTTCGCTGGTGATGATCGATATCGATTATTTCAAACGCTATAACGACACTTACGGCCATGTGGCCGGGGACGAATGCCTGAAGCGTGTGGCGCAGGCGATAAACGCCATCTCTCTGCGCGGTACCGATTTGGTGGCACGATATGGCGGAGAAGAGTTCGCCATCGTACTTCCCGGTACTGATATTGAACATGCGATGGCGGTGGCTGCTGCTGCTGTGCAAGCTGTACGTGAGCAGGACATCATCCATGACTCGTCTCTGTTAGCTTCCCAACGGGTGACGCTAAGCGCGGGATGTGCATCGCTGAACACTGAGAGAGAAAATCGCTCGGCTCAGTTGTTGATCAGGCAGGCCGATATGGCGCTTTATTCCGCTAAGCAGGCGGGCAGAAATCAGGTGAAGAGCGATGAGTCATATCTGAACACTCACAGCTGAAAGAGCAAATGCAGCCAGGTTTAGTGGGGCAACCTGGCTCAAATTCATCGATGACATCTTACGCGCCAAATCCGCCATCAATCGTGTGCATAGCGCCTGTCACGAATGAAGCTTCCGGACCGGCAATCCAGGCAACCATACCGGCCACTTCTTCAGGTTTACCGTGACGCTGAATGGCCATAAAACTGTGCATCAGCTCCTTCATCGGGCCGTCTGCCGGATTCATATCGGTGTCGACGGGACCCGGCTGGACGACATTCACCGTAATACCACGTGGTCCAAAGTCACGGGCCAGACCGCGCGCTAATCCCTGCAGGGCCGATTTGCTGACGGCATAGGCTGCGCCGCCTGGCATTGGCATCCGGTCTCCGTTGACGGAACCAATGACGATAATGCGACCGCCTTCTGGCATCTGACGGGCGGCTTCCACCGCAGCGTGATAAGGTGCGTGAATGTTGATGCGGAATAAGTGATCTATGGCATCGCTTTCCAGCTCTAACGCATCACCAAAAATTGCCACGCCCGCATTCACCACCAGCACATCCAAAGGCCCGGAATCGCGTACCAGCTTGGTCACGGCATCGCGATCGGCGCTATCCGCCTGAACCGCTTTACTGCCTGTGTCTTCCGCCAGTTTCTCTGCCACTTCGCGCGAGCCGGCGTAACTGAACACCACCGCAGCACCCTCGGAGGCAAAACGCCGCACGATGGCCGCACCAATGCCCCGACTACCGCCCAACACCAGTACCGATTTGTTAGTAAATACCGCCATTAGAGTGTCCTCAATTGTATTGTAGTGGTCATTACAATATTATTGAGTGAGTCAGGTTGTCAAAGGATTATGTAGTGATGACTACAAAAATTAGCCGTACGCCAGGCCGCCCACGCAAGTTCGATGCGGAACAGGCGGTATGCATTGCGCAGAATTTGTTTCACTCGAGTGGTTACGACAGGGTGAGTGTGGGGGATTTGACCAAAGCCTTTGGCATCAATCCGCCCAGCTTTTATGCCGCCTTCGGCAGCAAACTCGGGCTTTATCGGCTGGTGCTTGATCGATATGCCCAAAATGGCGCTATCAGTTTCAAAGCGCTTTTGCGTCACGATCACCCGGTGGCGGAGTGTCTCTCTGCGGTACTGGATGAAGCTGCAAGTCGCTATGCCGCCGATCCAGAAGCCACCGGGTGTCTGGTACTTGAGGGTATTCATTGCGACGATCTCTCTGCGCGTGAGGTTGCCTGCGGTTTTCATACGGCGGCCGAGAAGATGTTTCATGCCTATATTGCCGAGCGCTATCCAGCACAGGCTGTGCGGATAACGGATTTTATGGTGACGATCATGTCGGGCCTGTCGGCTCGATCGCGGCAGGGCGCCAGCGCCGAGCGTTTGCGGGAGACATCGCGCATGGCTGGTCAGATGCTGGCGCAGTTACTTCCGGTTTGATTCGAGTTCCGATGAAGTTGCTGGCGGAATTGAGGATTGAATTTTCGCTTTTATGGCTTGGTGGTGTCTAATGCCTAAAAGGCAAAAAAGGAGACAGTCATGTCTGAGCAAAACAAATACGCGGAAGGAAAAGCCATTTGCAATGAGATCGGCGGCGCGGTGCTGTAAGTTCTGGGCGGAAAAAGCGAGTTCGCCGTTCAGTCGCTGATTGATGTCTTGCAGGAAGCGCAAAACGATGGTCATCACTACGATGCCGAGCGTGAGCAGGGCATGGAAATGGCGATAAGAATTCTGCAGAAGTTTGCTTAGCGACTCGCGTGACAACCGCATTCCATCGCATCGCCTGTGCTAAATTAGCGCTTCAACTTCTTGTATTGAGTTCAACATGCTAACCGGTTTGAATCACGTCACCCTTGCTGTAAGCAATGTCTCTGCGAGTTTCACCTTTTATGTTGAGACGCTGGGATTCACTCCCCGGGCGCAATGGAAGAAAGGCGCCTATCTCTCATTAGGTGAGCTTTGGCTGTGCCTCTCACTGGATGCCGTTTCCATCGGTAAAGATTACACGCACTATGCCTTCAGCATTGAAGATGAATTGTTTGAAGCTTTTGCCGAGAGGCTGAAAGCTTCAGGCGTAAAAGAATGGAAGGTCAACAAAAGTGAGGGCAAATCACTCTATTTCCTCGATCCGGACGGCCACAAGCTGGAACTCCATGCCGGTGATCTGGAAAGCAGATTACGCGCCTGTATGGCACAACCGTATGAGGACATGACGTTTTATTAGTCACTTGCCCATCCCTGACATTAGGGTTGATGAAGGCCTTTGGCCAACGTTCTGAGTCTCTCTATATCCGTCTCAATCGGTATAGCGGCACTGGCAAAGGCAATGGCTCGCTCCGCGTGACGCCTGGCGTCAGACCCATACCTGGCAGCATTAAATTGTGCCAATGCGATAAACGCTTTCTGCAGGCGAATTTGTACTTCAATCATGCCAGCACCGTCACGTGCAATAGCGGCAAACGCGTCATCGAACATATCCTGAATGGACGGTTTTTGCAGAAAGAGACGAGGAAAGCGGGTATCGCCAATGTCAGGTTGCACGCGCAAGCAAAAGAGCCTGACCAGTCTGCCAATAATATCAATGGCAGTCCCGGGATCGTTGACTGCCGGAGAGAGTGCTCGTGACGCAATCTCAGACAAAACGCACAACCCGAAGCGCGGGTCCTGATCAAAAGAACGCTGCTGATCAACTGTGAACGCATCTTTTACCGTTTCAGCAGCAAGACTTTTTGATGTCTTAAGCCAGGCCAGGGGAGTCGAGCAATGTATGAAGGCGCCTGGTTGAACCGCAACATACAGATAGATCCCTTGACCTTCAGCAAAATCAGACAACATACTGAAATCAATATGTTGCAGATAACCCACTTCTTCAGCATAAACCGGTATCAATGAGTCCGGCAGTTCATCGGAGACATGCCAGGGAGAGCAGCCCATATAAGGGTCTTGTAACCGACTAACCAGCGCAGCCTGAGTGACCTCTTCGACACGTTGGGAAGTCTCTGCCATACGACCAAACTGCGCCAGATGCTGGATCCATCGCAACAACGTAATCACAATCATCACAATTACAACCAGCGTGACAAAGAACAGGATGACACGTCCTTGAGATCCGTAAGCCCCCATACTCAGTGCAACAATGCCCACCAGACTATAAAGAAAAGACCCGATGAACGTTGCCAGCACATTCTGCGTGGTCCGATCCTCTACAAGTAAACGCGTGGCGCGCGGCGTGACACTGCTGCTCGCCGTGTTATAGGCTGACACCATAATATTGAGTGAGAAGGTGGTGACCGCAAGCATGCTGGAAGCCAGAATACCCAGGATTTTATCCACGGCATCCGTGCCGATTAACCCGGTAATTCCTGAAGGGATAAAGGGTTTCATCACGATGGCGAGTAGGGCTGTCATCACCGCCAGAACAGCAAAAAGGGAACTTCTGAACCACAGTTTCCGGGTAAGCTGGCTCAGGATCCATTGGGTTTTTGTCATCGTGCTTTCCTTGTTATTGCAGGGTTCATCCACATAAACTCTTCATGGGTTTGTCAGTGTGCTCATCACTGACAGCAATGGCGTTAACGCCTGATAATGGCAAGAATATATTGCCTCTGGATAAACCCTGAATGGCGCATAAATTCTGCGCCAGGTTTAACCCAAATTTCTCATCAGCTACAATAGATCCTGAGGACTCAGCGTAAGCCTGATTCTCATGAGGTAAAACAATGGAAAATTCAGACAAAATTTTAGGCGAGGCTGCTTATCAGATTCTTGCCCGCCGTGAAAAAATCAGTGTTATTCAATTAAATCAGGAACTGCATCGCATGGCCGACGAGGCGAATGCGCCAGAGCGTAAACAAGCCGTTTTGGCTGCGATTAACTGGTTAAACGATTATCGGCAACCCTCGTCAGAAGATAAGCGCAGCAGCTCACCGTTACGGCGTCTGAGTGAAAGCTCTGACAGCATCACATTATTGCCAGTTGAAAATATTAAAAAGTAGCGAGAGTACTTAACTCAAATATTAATATCCGCTCAAAATACTTGTCGTTACAGATGATTAAGATTTTTCTGTTTGGCGAATTCCCTCTTAGCCCATAGCACTTTTTGCAAAAAAATGGGCGCCTGACTTTTACTATATTTCTGTACAGATTTTGCAATAACTGTACAACTTTATCAGGCCATTTGCCTGACCCAACATGAGAGGGTTAACACATGCGTCAGAATGGATACACTCCGAACTCTTCAGAAGCTATTGCACAATATTTTAATAAAGCCTCTTTGCCTTCTCAGCAAGAAACATTGGGTCAGATCGTGGTAGAAATCCTGCGAGAGGGCAAGAATCTGAACCGTAAATCACTCTGCACCAAGTTACTTCGTCGTCTGGAAATTTCCACCAACGCTGAAGAGGAACACCACTATCATCAGCTAATTGGACTGCTTTTCGATCGGGATGAGTGATTCAGTATTCAGGCCTAAGTTGTACAACATTACCGTTCTGAATTTGCATGGTATGAGAATGATTCCTGGCTCCGTGACAGAAATTGCAATTTGCACTCTGTTTACAGCAGAATTGCCATGCAGATGCCGTTATCAGAGAAGTATATGAATAGAAGTGAACACCAGCAGTTAGTCGATGAAATTCTCGGTGAAGCCACACTGATTCTGCTCCAGCGAGCGGGGCCTGTTTCTTTCCGTGCACTCATCGAACAACTTCAGGTTATGGAAGACCAGTCAGATGATGCTGACAGGCGGCAATTGATCGCCCAAACAATTGTTGAAGTAAGGAAGAGCATCGCCGAAGGAGAACGAGTTAAACAGCAGAGGGCGGAGGGAATAAACTCTGTCCAGCACTTGTACACGGACTCACATCATTCAGGTAATAACAGAAAGCATTGAATATCGGCTCCATTACTATTAGTGATTAACCCCTGACACCATTTAGCTCGGAAACAAATCATGCATACATCAGAAGACATCTTTTCTGCGCTTGCCGATCAGGAACTGGCTGAACGTTTCCGCAATGCGGGTCCGGATTTGAAAGATGAGGCGAAGATCTTAGGCGTCATCATCCGTAATGTGCTGGCATCGGAAGGGCAGATAACGAATAAAGCCATTATCATCAGTTTAATCCGGGCACTTGAATCAACTCACGATGATTCTCAAGCCCAGCTCTTACGCCAGACTCTTGAAATCGTTGTGGGCGTAACACCGGATGATTAATGCTTGATTCTTTGCTAGCTCGCGTATATCAGTGCATCATTTTCGAAAGTAAGCGGATAAGCGTTTCGTATTTTTCTCTTAAAACTGAATCCGCTTCATTGTCTTTGAGTTTTTGCAGGGCTAACGAAATTTCATGCACCTCAAAAGCTAAGCCTTCCCGGATAAACGCTGACACCGTGGAGCCTAACAACGCTAATATATCTTGTGTAATCTGGCCATCATGCTTCACCGCGACTCCACACTCTGTATAAAAATACAGTGTGTCATATCTGAACCTCTACCGATACCCTTAAATAATTGGATCTCCGGCATTCCTAATTTTTAAATATAAATTTGTCCTCACACGCTATTGTAAATAAAGAGTTTAATCATAATTAACGCTGCGCTTATAAAGTTTATCCTTTACGGCTCAAATTCGTGAATTTCTGGAAATTAATATTCACTCTCTAGTCGGTGATTGGCCCCAGCCGGGAACGGCATTGGCGTTTGCAGGACATCAAGTGTTTATGGTGCAGCGTTAAGGTTATATGATTGGGTGCTCGTGCTTTTGGGCATCGCATCCAAACCCTAAATTGTGCATCTGACAGGCCTGTAAAAGCGCTCTGATTTTGATCAAGGCCGAACGGGCATAACCGCCAGACACCCAAGCAAAACCAAATGCGCGGCGTAAGCATGATAGAAAAATCGGCGCGGCCAGATACGTAGCGAGGAAACGCCTGGCATCGCCGCAACCAAACCAATTACCAGCAGTGGCAGCACCAAAGTCGGCAGGAAATCGTAAACGATCGCATCCTCCCACCACCCGTTGAGAACAGGCGGCATGTTAAGCCATGCCATCGCGGCAAAAAGAAGGAGCAGGAACATGCCATTCTCTGCTGCTCCTGAATGATATCTGGCGATAATGCAGAGCAGGCAAAACACTAGCCCCGATACGCCGTAACTCGCCGGGGAAAGAGGCCAGGCAATCAGCAGTAATAATGCGACTCCCGCCATTGCGCCGTTAACACCCCAGCGTGCTGCCCAGCTGATTAGCTGAGTACATCCGGCATAAGCGAAGAGAATATTTAGCGCCAGCCAGGATTGGCCCTTCATCATAAAGGCCAGCCAGAATAATGGTTGAGTCACGATAGCCCAAAGCCATAATCTTCTTGCCCGCTGGCGTAAACATATTGCATCAGCAGGTAAGTTAGCCGCCCAGAACAACGTGAACAGCGGAAATGCGATATGTCCGAATGCATATAAAAATGCACTTCGTCCACTTAATAATATGGTGTTGATGTGATCACCCAGCATCGCAACCAGTGCGATGGTTTTAATAATATCAGCCTGCAACGGACTCAGGCTTTTTACCTGGTTTAAAGGCGAGCTAAACCTGAGTAAGGCAGAAAAAAGAGTCATGGATGATCACCGACAATTGTGCGTTGTTATAGTCAGCCAGAGACAGCGATTTGAACATTACAATGACAATAGTTGATAGTAAACCCCGTCATTATCTTAATATGGGATTTAACGAAAGGGGGAGAGGGAGAAGATATCAATCAGTGTTTAATTTTTGGTGGGCAGAGCACCCACCAAAAATGTTCGATAACTCAAATTAAACGGGGAAAGCCCGATTAGATAAGAAAATCATCGAGAGATTTGCCGGCATCAACAGCGGCTTTAATCACAGCTGGTGTACGACCCTGACCGGTCCAGTGCTTCTCAACGCCATCTTCCGTGTATTTATATTTAGCCGGACGTGGAGCACGTTTAGCACGAGTCTTACCCGTTGGCGTTAATGCGCCCAGCAGTTCGTTCGGGTCAATCCCGTCCTGCAGCAGCAGTTCACGATATTTAGCCAGTTTCTCTTCTTTTTCGCGCACGGCGGCTTCGCTGGCGTTGTTTTCTTCACGGCGCTCTGACACGACAACAGTGAATTTTTCCAGCATTTCTTCCAGATCTGCAAGCTGCACTTCACGTGCCTGCGCGCGAAGCGTACGGATATTGTTTAACGCTTTAAGTGAATCACTCATGAACTTCTCCTGAATATTTTGTCGCTGAACGAAATAAATTAAGTGGTGCAGTAGATAACAAATTAGGGATGAGTATATAGATGTTACCCTCGTTGCAGAAGTACAACACATCAGATATCAATAATAAAGCCTGCAAAGTGTCAATTTTTAGATATTTCTCAAAATTTCGGGGTAGACCAGGCGATGAGAAGTCGATAATTGCGCTTTGAACTCTATTTTAACCATCAGTGATTTTAGCGTTTGGTAATATTTTTAAGTATGTCGACGCAGAAAAACTTATGTTACCCGGTCATAATGATTGTCACGACCCACGGAGCGGAGGAAGCTAACGTTAATGGCTACTTAATTAATGACCGGCTTAAAGCGTTCCCTCGTTCAGATAACGTCACGATGCGTCACTGCGAATCGTCATAACGGTATGCAAGATAGCCATGACGGATCGTGGTTCAATTCTGCGGGATAAGGGATGACGCGTGAAATTAGGGGAGTTAATATCATGCGGATAAGATCTTTATGCTTTATACGTTTAAAAGTGCACTCACATGTTCAGTAAACGATCGAATTGATAACTTTTCACTTCAAGGCGCTGCGAAGAAGCAAAGTCAATGGCTTGCAGGCAAAAGTTTTTAAGAAGATGAATTTAGTTTTTTCAAACCACGCTTCGTTGCCCTTTGTCGGGACGGAGCATTCAGTGCCTCAACCTGCGCGATGCTCAATGCGGGTGGTGCAAACAAATTCATCATTTCTCTTTCAAGACGGAGCGCAAACACGACCTTTATAAAGTTTTCTAACGTCACCTTACCGTCATTTTCTAGTTTTTTTAGCGCTGACACTGAAATCCCTGCGTTATCAGCCAACTCTTTCTGGAGAAGATTGCGCCTAAGACGTTGCTCCTTCAGACGTTGCCCCAGTCCTGCAATCAATTGAGATTCAGTAAAGAGGTTAAGAGTCATTTTAAAAGCCCTGAATGTCATTAAAGATGAATAAGAGTTCATTATAGAGCTTTTATGAATACGGTCATAGTGTGTCGAGTGAGTGTTGCTTGAAGCTAATGAGTTCACTTTAACCGGATAAGAGAGGGGGTTGAAGAACCATTAAAATGAACACTTACAGTTCAACCCAATTGCATAAGTCGCGACATAGTGAATTAAACATCCACCACATTAAGTCTTAAACGACCATCATGGTGCTTAGGGAAAATAGGCTAAGCCTTAAATCCAGCCCGGCCAACATGTCGTTTTCACACTGTGTTAAGCAATAGAATGACAGGATGACATTCACAAAATAGCTCCCCCATAATGACAGTACAAACGACACTACGCATGAGATCAGAATGAGCAGCACCAAACATTTTCGAATTGATGATGAAACCAAAAGATTGGCTATGCAGGCTGCTGAACGGGTCAATCTCAGCCTGACTGAGCTTATGCGTCAAAGAGCTGTTGAGTTAGCTGATGAAGAACGTCGTCATCAAAATCATGAGCACGATATCTTGCTTGAACAGCAAATCACCCAAGCTTTTGAGCGACATGATTCCGACCATGGGGAGTATATCAGCCATGAGGAGGTCACTTCTCACATGGATAAATTGAGAGAGCGTGCACAGCATGGGAAATTGTGAGCGTTGAAATTGTCTGGGATAGTTCGGCGGCTGTTAACGCTCACAAGGACTCATCGTTAGGCGGCTCAATCCTTGTATGGTCTATTCGTCCCCATTCATCAGCCATTAATCCTCCGTTTCCACCTAAGTAAAAATTTGTGATCAGCCACGATGATTTCCTTTTTGTAATCGATTACTTTTATTTTCTCGCATTTTGTAATCGATTACTTTTTGGGGGTTGGATATGGTTGCTGCAACACAAGGCACCGCGCAAGACCAGGCAATGCAGCGCATGCTGGTCCCACGGCTGTCGCTGATGATGTTTCTTCAGTTCTTTATCTGGGGCAGTTGGTCGGTCACGCTGGGATTGGTGATGACGCAGCACAACATGTCCTTGCTGATTGGCGATGCTTTCTCGGCGGGCCCGATTGCTTCCATTCTTTCGCCGTTTGTTCTCGGCATGCTGGTGGACCGATTTTTCCCTTCACAAAAAGTCCTGGCGGTGATGCATCTGGCCGGTGCAGTGATTTTGTGGTTTGTGCCTCAGGCGATGATTGCCGAGAACGGCGCGCTGCTGATCGGCTTACTGTTCGGTTACACGCTGTGCTACATGCCCACGCTGGCACTGACCAATAATATTGCCTTCCACAGTCTCGCCAGCAGCGAGAAGAGTTTCCCGGTAGTGCGCGTGTTCGGCACCATTGGCTGGATTGTCGCTGGCCTGTTCATCGGGTTCACGGGAATCGCCTCCAGTGTCAGCGTCTTCACGGTGGCGGCGATTTGTTCCGTGGTGCTGGCGCTCTATAGCCTCACGCTGCCGCATACGCCCGCACCCGCTAAAGGTATGCCATTCAGACCGCGCGATCTGTTCTGTGCTGATGCGTTTGCCCTGCTGAAAATCAGTCACTTCTTCATTTTTTCGCTCTGCGCCACGCTGATTTCCATTCCGCTGGGCACTTACTACGCCTACACCGCTTCCTGGCTGGCCGACGCCGGTGTTGAAAACGTCAGCTCACTGATGTCCCTCGGCCAGATGTCTGAAATCTTCTTCATGCTGGTGATTCCGCTGCTGTTTCGCCGACTGGGCGTGAAATACATGCTGCTGGTCGGCATGTGCGCCTGGTTTGTGCGTTATGCGCTGTTTGCCATGGGCATGGGCGAGGAGGGACGCGCGCTGATTTGGCTGGGGATTCTGCTGCACGGCGTCTGTTACGACTTCTTCTTTGTCGTCGGCTTCATCTACACCGACCGCATTGCGGGAGACAAAGTCAAAGGACAAGCGCAGAGCATGATTGTGATGTTCACCTACGGTATCGGCATGCTGCTGGGATCACAGATTTCAGGTGCGCTGTATAACCATCTGGTCGCGGGTCAGGTATCGGCCGCCAGTTGGGGCATATTCTGGTGGATCCCGGCGATCGCGGCTGCCGTGATTGCCCTGTTGTTTATGTTCACATTTAAGTATCGCGATTGAGTTTTTGTTGTTACTGGAGGTGTTTTTTGAAAACGTTAAAAGGTCCGGGCATTTTCCTTTCACAGTTTATCGGCGCTGATGCCCCGTACAATTCACTGGAAGGATTGGCGAAATGGGCATCCGCTTTGGGATTTCAGGCATTGCAGATCCCGTGCAATCACCCGGCGATATTTAATCTGCAACGCGCAGCCACCAGCCAGACTTACTGCGATGAAGTGCTGGGATTGCTGAAGCAGTATGGCCTCAGCATCAGCGAGTTATCGACGCATCTGGAAGGGCAGTTGGTTGCCGTGCATCCTGCGCATGACGCTGCCTTTGATAATTTTGCACCGGCACACCTGCGCGGCAAGCGGGAAGCGCGCACGGCCTGGGCGATCGAGCAGGTCAAACATGCCGCAGTCGCCTCCAGTAAACTTGGACTGACTGCCCATGCCACTTTCTCTGGCTCGCTCGCCTGGCCCTATGTTTACCCGTGGCCGCCGCACAACCCGCAGTTGCTGGATGAGGCCTTTAAGGAACTCGCCCGTCGCTGGCAGCCAGTGCTGGATGTGTATGATCAGCATGGCGTGGATGTGTGTTACGAATTACACCCAGGCGAGGACCTGCACGATGGCGCCACCTTTGAGCGTTTCCTTGAACAGGTGAACCACCATCCTCGTTGCAATATCCTGTTTGATCCCAGCCATCTGCATCTTCAGCACATTGATTACCTGCAGTTCATCGATATCTATCATTCGCGTATCAAAGCCTTCCACGTCAAAGATGCGGAGTATCAGCGCAACGGTCGTAGCGGGGTGTATGGCGGCTATCAAAACTGGATCGATCGCGCCGGGCGTTTCCGTTCGCCAGGCGACGGGCAGATTGATTTCAAAAGCATCTTCAGCAAACTGGTGCAGTACGATTTCAACGGCTGGGCGGTACTGGAGTGGGAATGCTGCCTAAAAGATGCGGAAACCGGTGCACGGGAAGGGGCTGAATTCATTCAACGTCACATCATTCCGGTCGCCAGCCGTGCCTTTGATGATTTTGCCGCGCAGGATGACAGCGGCAGTATCCGTGCACAGCTCGGACTTAATGAGGAGTCGTAAATGATTAATGTCGGGATTATCGGCAGCGGATTTATCGGCCCCGCGCACATTGAGGCACTACGTCGCCTCGGCAACATCAATGTCGTGGCTCTGTGCGACTCCACGCTCGAGAAAGCACAAGCCCAGGCGGCGCAATTGCACGTGCCGCACGCCTATGGTGACATTGTCACCTTTTTACAGCATCCAGAGCTGCATGCTGTGCACAATTGCACGCCCAATCACCTTCATGCTGCCATCAATAAGCAGGTTTTACTCGCCGGTAAGCACCTGTTCTCGGAAAAACCACTTTGCATGACGATGGGCGAAGCGCGTGAATTAGTGGCACTGGCAGAACAGGCAGGCGTGGTCAACGGGGTCAGCTTCGTGTACCGACAGTTTGCCATGGTCCAGCAAGCCGCGAGCATGGTGCGCAGTGGTGAAACGGGCCGCACTTTTGCCGTTCAGGGCAGCTACTTACAAGACTGGATGCTGGAAGAGACGGATTACAACTGGCGTGTGGAGGCCGACAAGGGCGGTGCATCGCGTGCAGTAGCGGATATCGGTTCTCACTGGTGCGACACCATACAGTTTGTTACAGGCCGCAAGATAGTGGCGGTGATGGCCGACCTCGCCATCGTCTGGCCCACACGCAAAGCCAATCTGGCGGGTCAGGCCACCTTCAACGCGCAGACACAGCAGGCTCAGTATCAGGATTGTCCGGTGAATACGGAAGATCTGGGCTTTGTGCTGCTGCGCTTCGATGATGGCAGTAAAGGCTGTCTGAGCGTGTCACAGGTGGCGGCGGGGCGCAAAAATCGCCTTTATCTGGAGGTGAGTGGCAGTCAGGCCTCGCTGGCGTGGGATCAGGAAGTGCCACAACAGTTGTGGGTCGGTCATCGTCATCAGGCCAATCAAACCCTGACGGACGATGCGTCGTTGATGAACCGCGATGTTGCCGCCCGTGCCCGTTTTCCTGGCGGGCACATCGAAGGCTGGCCCGATGCATTTCGCGCCATGATGCAGCAGTTTTATCAGGCGGTGGAGAAGGGTGAAATGCCGGCGCAAGACGAACGGCATTTTGCCGACTTCAGCGATGGGGCGCAGGTGATGGCCATCGTTGAGGCGATCGTTAAAAGCCATCGCGATCAACGCTGGGTCGACGTCAGCATTTGATACACAGGCGCGTTCCGGCGCGCCTGATCTTCCGCATAAGCCACCCCGCCTAACTTATTGTCACGCGTCGATTTATGGTAGCCTGCAATTCAGAAACTGACGCAGGAAGTTGAGTCATCATGTCCATTCAGAAAATCGCGAAGCTGGCCGGTGTTTCCGTGGCCACGGTGTCACGCGTGCTTAATAACAGTGACACCGTAAAGGATAAGAACCGGGATAAGGTGCTGGAAGCCATTAAAGCCAGCAACTACCAGCCAAATCTGTTAGCCCGTCAGCTGCGCACGGCGCGGAGCTCCATGGTGCTGGTGCTGGTTTCTGATATCTCCAACCCGTTTTGCGCTGAAATTGTGAAAGGTATCGAAGAGCAGGCCGAGCAGAATGGCTACCGCATTCTGTTGTGTAACTCCGGATCGGACATCAATCGCTCCCGCTCAAGCCTGCAACTGCTGGCAGGCAAAATGGTCGATGGGGTGATCACCATGGATGCTTTCACCACCCTGACTGAACTAACACAGCTGATCGGCAACATGCCCTGGGTGCAGTGTGCCGAATACGCCGATGCCGGCGATATCTCCTGTGTGGGTATTGATGATGTTCATGCTTCGCGCCAGCTGGTGGCGCATCTGGTGGCCAGCGGACGCAAACGCATTGCCCTGATCAATCATGATTTGAGCTATAAGTACGCCCAACTGCGTCAGCAGGGCTATCAGCAGGAGCTGGAACAGCGCGGTCTGTCCTGGCAGGCGGTGAGTTACGCCAGTGATCTAAGCTACAACGCTGGCAAGCGCGCGATGGAAGCGTTACTCAACGCGGATACGCAGCCTGATGCGGTATTTGCCGTCTCCGACACGCTGGCGGCCGGGGCGATGGCCGCTATCCAGGCCGCGGGACATCAGGTGCCACAAGATATCGCCGTTGCAGGCTTTGACGGGTCGGAACTGGCTGAAATGATCTCTCCGCCTCTGACCACCATCGCGCAGCCATCACGCGATATCGGGCGGACCGCGTTCAGCCTACTGCTGCAGAAGATTGACGACCCGCAATCGCCAACTGAGCGCGTCATGATGGACTGGCGCCTGATCGTGCGCGCCAGTGCTTGATCGCTTAATGCGGCAGTTTTTCCAGCGCCGCACGCAGATTCTGATGTGAAGTGGTGATGATGCTCCAGGCATCCTTCGGCTTGTCGTGCTCAATGATAAACCACTTCACGCCGCTGGCTTTGGCGGCAGGCAGAATGGTTTTCCAGTCCAGCAAGCCTTCGCCCAGCGGCGCAAAATTCATCTCATCGTCGCGGATACCAATCGACGCATTATCCTTGGCGTGGATCGCATAGATCCGTCCCGGATACTCTTTCAAAAGGCGCGCCGGATCCTGACCGCCGCGTGAAACCCACGCCGCGTCCATCTCCAGTTTCAGATTTTCTGCCCGTGAGTGATTGAAGATGATCTCAAGCGCGGTCACGCCATCGTACTTTTTCATCTCGAAATTATGATTGTGGTAAGCGAGCTGCATGCCGTCTTTACGCAGTTTCGCGCCGAGTTTATCCAGGCGTTGTGCATAGTCTATCCATGCTTTGGTGCTGTCCGGGCGATCTTCCGGTTTGATCCACGGAACCACGATGGTGTGATTACCCACCGCTTTATTGAACGCCACGGTCTGCGTGTAGTCGCTCTCCAGTGCCGTTAATTGCACGTGGGATGAGGTTACGGTCAGGTGATTTTTATCCAGCAAGGATTTCAGCTCTTTGGCTGCCAGACCCTGCGTGCCTACCAGCTCAACGTGCTCGAAGCCCGCTTTATGGGCCATGGCGAACTGTTCTGCCGGGGTGCCGACATTACGTAAGGTGTACATCTGCAGTCCAATTTCATCTTCAACACCTGCTGCTGACGCCTGCGAGGGCACAGCACTCAACATGGATAATATCCCAGCCAAAACCATCAATTTTTTCAACTTAATTCAGCTCCTTATCAGAAGTAATCGATTACAAATTAACTTAAAGTAATCGATTACAAAATTATGCGTGCCGATTTTGTGATCTGTGTTCAGATTATGGGGTGATTGGCAATCTGGAGAGTTAAAGCGATTTTGGGCTGTAAAAGGTGAGGGTGCGCGCAAGGATAATGGCCTGAATCAGGCCACCCACCTAAATGCAGCCATCCAATTCTTTCACAAGGATGGTGAGCAAGTAGTCGAGATACCCTCATATCCGTCCTCTATGCTTCTCATCATTGCTGCTACTTGAGTAATATTGCTACCCAAAAACCTACGCCAGCCCATCCACAATGGTAATCATGGCCGTTGCCACGTTCTCACGCTGCTTTTTGGCTAACTGATACTCGTCAGAATGATAGCAGTCCAGCGCCGTTTGATAATCGGGGAATTCAATGATCACATGTTTCTTGAATTCATCGCCCTCAAGTGAGGTGGCATTTTCACCGCGAGCGATAAATTTCGCCTGATATTTTTTAAACGCAAGCGGTGCCAGCTCAATATAATTCTGGTACTGCTGTGCATCCTCAATATTGACGTGGGCGATCCAATAAGCAGACATTATTTTTCCTCGGCAGTCAGAATAGATTTAGCCAGCGTGGCCGCTTCTGAAAGATGCTGTTTGACGGCCTCTTTCGCGTGTTCGGCATTGTTCTCTTCAATCGCTTCATAAATTCGCGACATACGTTCAAAACCCGCCACCTGGCGCTCCGGACTGCGCAGGGTCAGTGCGCGCAGTCGACTGATACGGCTATTAAGACGCTGGACGATTTCCCACGCAATATGATGTTTTGCAATGGAAAAGAGTGCTTCATAAAAGGCCTGAGACGCTTCAACGCGTTCAATATCATCATGATCGTGCGAGGCTTTAGCAATGCGCAGGAGTTTCTTGTGCAGATTCTTTTTATCACTGCTGGTGGCTAATTTTGCGCAATCCTTCGCCGCTTCGGATTCCAGCAGGATACGAATATCGTAAATCTGCTCGGCCACTTCCCAGGTTAATATCGCCACAATCGGGCCTTTTTTCGGCAGGTTTTCAATTAAACCTTCCGCTTCCAGATAGCGAATCACTTCGCGCACCACGGTACGGCTTACACCTAATTCATCACACAGTGAGCGCTCAACCAAACGGTCGCCAGCTTTAAAGTATCCCGAGATAATGGCCTGACGAACTTTAGCCAACGCCAGTTCACGTAACGTCACCGGCGTATTTTCAATTTTTAGGGAATGACTCGCATCCATAATCGTCTCTTCGTTGAAATTTAAAAATTCAGCCTGAAGTCAATGTCTTGTCCTGCAAGCGTTTTAACTATTAGCACTGTTTCCGTTCTGAAAGCAACGCCGCCTTTACTCTCTTTGCTACCACCGCCTATCGACTTCTCACCGGCCCGCCCGTTGAAATCAGCGTTAGCTCACAGTTTCATCATGCGGTCTGAGCACGAAATAAAAATATCCTTGAGGAATAATCAAAATCTCGTGAATTCATGCCGTTATGAAACGACTGCCCGGATAATTCGTGTGATTTTTATGACCTCAATCACACTCATCTCGCTGCTCAAACCGCCGGTGACACATTGCCTTTTTGATCCTCATCCCCCCAGTCATGGCGGGGTTTTGCATCGCTTAAGCATAGCAAAACCGCCGGAAAATTTAATACCGTATGATGGTATACCAACTTTTGACATGCCAGAAATCTCAGTGTTATATCACTTCCCGACACACCAGATTAACAAACCGTTAACTTGAATGAGGTTCTGACCATGCATCCAGATATACGCAAGACGTTCGTTACCACCGAGACCATTTACTCCGACGGCGGCAAAGCGGCGACGACACCGCTGGTGATGATTGCGGCGGCTGCCGTGGTGAAAAATCCGTGGGCAGGTGAGGGTTTCGTGGAAGATCTCGCCCCTAAGATTCGTGAAATGGCACCCGTATTGGGCGAGTTATTGACCGGGTTAATCGTGAAAGAAGCGGGCGGCGGCGACAAGGTTGTGGCTTATGGCAAAAGCGCCGTCGTCGGTCTGAACGGCGAACTGGAGCACGCTTCAGCGCTGATTCACACCCTGCATTTCGGCAACCATTACCGCTCAGCGGTAAAGGGTAAAACCTATCTGGCCTTTAACAACACCCGCGGTCCAGCCAATACGCCCATTCTGGTGCCGATGATGGGCACCGATGATGAAGGGACTCGCGAGCACTACCTCACCATGCAGTTCAACATCAATGATGCGCCATTCAGCGATGAGATTGTGATCGCGTTGGGCGCGGCACTGGGCGGCCGTCCGCATCATCGCATCGGCAACCGTTATCTTGACCTGAAAGAGTTAGGCCATGACCAGAAAAACCCAGCAGCTATCTGAGTTAGGTCTCCAGGTGAGTTATCTGGAGGCTGGACAAGGCACGCCGCTGGTGTTGATCCACGGCGTCGGCATGAACGCTGACGCCTGGTTCCCGCAAATGGACGTGTTGAGTCGCTATTTCCGCGTGATCGCGGTGGATATGCCGGGCCATGGCGAAAGCAGCGGTTTTCGCCATCCCGCCACCCTGAAAGATTACGTGCAGTGGCTGGCCCTGTTCCTGAAGACACAACCGGAATCCAGCTTTGCCGTGGCCGGACACTCAATGGGGGCGCTGATTACTGCAGGGATTGCCATCGATTATCCCCAGTTGGTGAATCACGCGATTGTGATGAGCGGCGTGTTCAAACGTAACGACACTGCACGCAACGCCGTGCTGCAGCGGGCACAAGAGCTGGCCAGCGGCAATGTGCGGCTCGATGCTCCGCTGGATCGCTGGTTCAGTGACGATCACCACGAACAGCCCCTGCGTAAAAAAGTGGGCGCGTGGTTGCAGCAAGTGAATCTCGACGGCTATGCCCGCGCCTATCAGGCGTTTGCGGCCGGAGATCGCTTTTATTCAGAACGCTGGAACGAAATGCAATGTCCGGTGTTGGTGATGACCGGTGAACTGGATGCCAATTCGAATCCAGACATGACGCGCCAGATGGCCCAGGCCGCGCGCCAGGGGCAGGCGGTGGTGGTCGCTAACGCTAAACACATGTTGAACCTGACGGATGCCGACCGCGTGAACGAAGAGATTTTATCGTTCCTCAATCCGGTTGCTGCCGCCGTCACGCAAAAAGAGCCTGTAAAGGAGTAACTTATGGACGCAGATAAACGCAGACAGTTACGCGACGCCTTTGGCGCCTTCATGACCGGTGTCACTGTGGTCACCACCAACGATGCGCAGGGACAGCCGATTGGTTTTACCGCCAATTCGTTTTCTTCGGTATCGCTCGATCCCGCGCTGCTGTTGGTGAGCATCGATAAGCGCTCCGCCAATTTCGACAACTTCACTCAGTGCCCGCACTTCGCTATTAACATCCTGGCGGAGCAGCAGAAAGAGACGTCGAACATCTTCGCGCAGAAGATTGCCGATCGCTTCTCATTGGTGAAGTGGCGTAAAGGAGAGTTCAACACACCGCTGCTGGATGACAGCTCCGCCTGGTTTGAATGCGCGATGCATCAGGTGGTGGATGCCGGTGACCACGCGATCCTGATCGGCAAAGTTGAGCAGTTCGATTCCTGTGGCACCCCGGGGCTGGGCTACTATCGCGGCGCGTACTTCACGCCTTATCAGAATGCCGAGTCTCTGATTGCCGGTCCTAACGTGGTGGTTAGTGCGTTGATTGAATCGGCGGGCCAGGCGCTGGTGGTGAAAAAAGAGAAGGGTTACGGCCTGCCGTCGCAAACGGTGAATAACCGCAGCGTCAGTGACACCCTGAAGCAGGTGTTCGATGGACTTAACATCGAAGCCAGCCCGGGTTTTGTCTACTCCATCTGGGAAGACCGCCAGATGAAACAGCAGCATATCGTGTTCCTCTGCGCGCAACCAACCGGCAGCACTTTGCCAGCGGTGCAGCAGGGCGAATGGGTGGATGTCCACACGCTGGCACAACTGCCGGTGCCGGACAGCGCGTTGAAATCGCTGGTCGATCGGTTTATCCGCGAAAATGCCGTCGGTAATTACGGGCTTTATTACGGCGATGAAGTTGAGGGCTCAGTGCGCCACTTCTTTACTCCGTCTCATCAGGAGGTGGTATGAAACTTTCCCTGTTCCTGCATATGGAGCGCGTGTCAGCGGATGACGCGCAGGACCAGCTGTACGATGAAATGATGGAACTGTGTGAAATCGCGGATAAAGGCGGTTTGCACGCTATCTGGACCGGCGAACACCATGGTATGAACTTCACCATTGCGCCGAACCCATTTATCAATCTGGTGGATATCGCCAGCCGCACGCAAAACGTGCGTCTGGGCACTGGCACCATCATTGCGCCATTCACCCATCCGATCCGCCTGGCGGGCGAAGCGGCAATGACGGACTTGATCACCAAAGGGCGTCTGGACCTCGGGATTGCACGCGGTGCGTACTCCTATGAATACGAGCGTCTGATGCCGGGAATGGATGCCTGGGAAGCGGGCCAGCGCATGCGTGAACTTGTTCCGGCAGTGAAAGCGTTGTGGAAAGGGGATTACGAACACAAGGGTGAGTTCTGGAATTTCCCGTCTACGACGTCATCGCCACAGCCTAAACAGCAGCCGCATCCGCCGATCTGGGTCGCCGCCCGCGATCCGAACAGTCATGAGTTTGCGGTGAAGAACGGTTGCAACGTGCAGTGTACGCCGTTGCATCAGGGGGAAGAGGAGATCACGCGCCTGATCACCACCTTTAAAGATGCCTGCCGTGAATACGCACCCGATCAGCCGCTGAAAATCATGCTGCTGCAGCATGGATTCATCGCGGAGGATGAGGCAGATGCGCAGCAAGCCGCTGTTGAGCTCAATCGTTTTTATAACTACTTCGGCGCCTGGTTTAAGAACGAGCGCCCGGTGGAGCAAGGCCTGATTAAGCCGCTGACGGAAGAAGAGATCGCGGCGAACACCTATTACAGCGTGGAAGGCATGCGGAAAAACCTGGCGATCGGTAATCCTGACCAGGTGATCGCGCGCCTGAAAAACTATGAGGCGATGGGCTACGATGAGTACGCCTTGTGGCTGGACAGCGGTATGACCTTCGGGCGCAAAAAAGCTTCGCTGGAACGCTTTATTCAAAACGTTGCACCTGCATTTCACTAAGCGGAGACGTCATGGAATCCTTCAAACTCTACATCGATGGCAAATTTGACGCGGGTGCCGCGACGTTCACCTCGCTGAACCCGGCCACCGCAGAGCCGTGGGCCAGCATTGCCGAAGCGCGCGGCGAGCAAACCGATCGCGCAGTTCAGGCTGCGGCACGTGCTTTTGAATCTGACGCGTGGCGTGGATTAACCGCCGGTGCGCGCGGCAAATTGCTGTTGAAGCTGGCGGATTTGATTGAACGCGACGCGCCAAAACTGGCACGTCTGGAAACGCTCGATACCGGCAAAATTATCCGTGAAACCCAGGCGCAGATAGCCTACGTGGCGGAATACTATCGCTTCTATGCCGGACTGGCCGACAAGATGGACGGCGCCACGCTCAGCATCGACAAAGCCGATATGGAAACCTGGATCAAACGCGAACCGGTGGGGGTGGTTGCGGCCATTATTCCCTGGAACAGTCAGCTGTTTCTCTCCGCGGTGAAAATCGGGCCTGCCATCGCGGCCGGCTGTACGGTGGTGGTGAAAGCGGCAGAAGTTGCCCCGACGCCACTGCTGGCTTTTGCAGAGTTGGTGCATGAGGCTGGTTTTCCGGCTGGCGTGATCAACGTGATCACCGGATTTGCTGAAGGATGTGGCACGGTGCTGACACAGCATCCGCTGGTTGATCACATTGCCTTTACTGGTGGCGCAGATACGGCACGTCACATCATTCGCAACAGCGCGGAAAACCTGGCGAGTACCTCCCTGGAATTAGGCGGGAAATCCCCGTTTATCGTGTTTGCCGATGCCGATTTAGACAGTGCAGCCAATGCGCAGGTGGCGGCCATCTTCTCTGCCTCAGGACAGAGCTGTGTGGCGGGATCGCGTCTGTTGCTGGATGAGCAGATAAAAGATGCCTTTATTGAAAAGCTCACCAGCAAAGTGCGCGGGATTGTGATTGGCTGCCCGCAACAGCAGGAGACGCAGTTTGGTCCACTTTGTACCGAGCGGCAGAAAAGCAATAACGAGCAGGTAGTGAGTCGCAGCATCGAGCAGGGCGCGCGTCTGGTGATCGGCAATCAGCCGGTTGATCGCCCTGGTTTCTATTATCCGCCCACCATTCTCGATTGCAGCGCCGTACCGAATGCAGAAAGCGTGGTGCAGGAGTTGTTTGGTCCGGTGTTGTCGGTGCTGACGTTTAAAGATGAAGCCGACGCGATTCGTTTAGCCAACGGCACAGAGTATGGTCTGGCGGCAGGCGTATTCACCCAGAACCTGACTCGCGCCCATCGCGTCACGCGTAAGTTGCGCAGCGGCGTGGTCTGGCTAAATACTTATCGCGTGGTTTCACCGCTGGCGCCATTTGGCGGCTACGGTAAGTCTGGCTTTGGTCGAGAAGGCGGCATTGACGCGGCGTTGGAATACACCACCACGAAAACAATCTGGCTGCGCACCAGCGATGAGCCGATTAGCGATCCCTTTATTATGCGCTGAGGGGTTAAGGTGCGCTGACATGCGCACCTTGCGGGAATCTGGTTTGCATATATCAATGCGCGCTCTGCCAGAAATAAAGTTGGAATTTTCAGCGTCGTTATTTATGACGACCGTCACAGGTACAGTTGTTAAGCATTAAATAGCACCGGGAGTCTTACCGCCAATTCTTTAATAAGAAGACGAAAAACCATTCGTCGGGATGGCTGTGGCTTTTTTTCGCGAGGAAGGTTTTACCCACATTAAAAAACAATCCCATTTTGAGAATTGGAGGGTATGGTGAATACACAACCACGTCAGAGTCAAATTATAGAAAATAAGTCAGTGGATTATGTCCCGGAATCGGAACGCCACGGTAAATCGCACAGTTTATTTACCTTGTGGTTCTGTACCAACATTGCACCGTTGGCGGTAGTCAGCGGTGCGATTGCCACCGAAACGTTTCATCTGAATGTTGTTTCCGCATTAACCGCGATTATTGCCGGTCATCTGTTTGGCGGGATCTTCCTTGCGTTAACTTCTGCGCAAGGGCCCAAAGTCGGCATTCCCCAAATGGTGCAGAGCCGCGCGCAATTTGGTCGCTACGGTTCGCTGCTGGTGATTAGCTTTACGACGGTGATTTATCTCGGGTTCTTTATCTCGAATATTTCGCTATCCGGTAAAGTCATCAACAACGTCTTTCCGTCGATGCCGGTAAGCAGTGCCACGGTCATTGGCGCTATTCTTGCCACCGCCATTGGTATCGTCGGTTATCATTTTATCCATCGCATCAATAAAGTTGGTGCATGGATCATGGGTGCGGCGCTGATTTTGGGCCTGGCGCTGATGGTGTCACAACCCTTACCCGCAGACTTTTGGTCTCGCGGCAGCATGAGTGCAGCAGGGTGGTTTGGCACTTTCTGCATAGGTGCGGTATGGCAAATCAGTTTCTCTCCCTATACCTCTGACTACTCGCGCTATCTGCCCGCCAATGTCGGTATTGCACGCCCGTTTATAGCCACTTACTTAGGCGCCTGCGGCGGTACCATTCTGGCCTTTATCTTCGGTATGATGGCCGTCAATATCGCACCGACAAGCGATGCGATGATGTCAGTGCGCCACGCCACTGGCTGGCTCGGCCCTATTCTGATGGTGCTGTTCCTGGTCAATATTATCTGCCACAATTCAATGAATCTGTATGGCGCGGTATTATCACTGATCACCGCTGTGCAGACGTTCCGTCCACACTGGACGCCGGGTGCCGCAGTGCGTTTAGTGGTCTCATCACTGGTATTAGTGGGAAGCGTGTTGGTCGCGCTGGCGGCATCGCAGAACTTTGTATCCTTCTTTATCAATTTGATTCTGGCGTTGATTGCGGTATTGATTCCATGGATTGTGATTAATCTACTGGATTTTTATTATGTGAATAAGCAGAAGTATGACGTTGAAGCGATATTTCGTGCAGACGGCGGACGTTATGGATTGCTCAATACCCAGGCATTGCTGGTCTATTTCGCTGGAATCTTAGTGCAAGTGCCCTTTGTTGAAAATGCATTCTTTTCCGGTCCCTATGCGAATTTAATTCCGGGCGTCGATATTTCATGGATTATTAGTTTCGTGGTGACGAGTATCGCGTATCCTTTACTGCATCGTAAAAGCGAGTCAGGTCTGGTCAGCACCCGGAAAAGTAAGGCTTGATTTAAGCGCGATGGCTCCTGATATTAATGGTTTTATTCAGGCCCTCTTTAATGAGGGCTCTGTTTAGGTTGTTTTCTGTTGAAACGATGTTGATTATTCGCCATCAAAATGCTCAATCCGTTTGCGAATCCTGTAGCGTTAATAACCCTACACACCTGGAAGTAGCGCCCACCAGCAGGTGAGGGGATCGCAATTCATTAGTTACAACAAACAATAAGTCACATTTTAAAACTGCACTGAGCTGAACCTCAGCTCACACGCCCCTCTCAACCCGGACCCGCGCCGAACCTGCACCCGGGTTGCCCCCACTGAATAGCGGCCGCTGCCCGGCCCGAAGGGCCGGTAAGTCTTTTAAGGCTTTGGGTTGAATGCTGTAACTACTTGGTTCTTCGTTGCTGTGAGTGGTGCCGCGGGTTTTATCTTTCGTCTCCGACCGTCTGACTTCAGTGCGCCTGAAAGGCCGCTGCTTAAACGGTGGTCGGACAGGTTGAGATTCTGCCTGTTGAGAATTTGCATCAGAGAAAGTATGGATGACGCTTTCAGCACAAACCGGCAGCAATATGAATATAAACCAGTCCTTCAGCTTGCTGCTCATTGCGTGCCGATTGAGATACCTCTCTTTAAGCAACATGGATTATTACCGCATTCTTAAGATTCTGTTAAGAACATCATGTTTTACTCGTAATCGCATTGGGCAAAAAGATATTGGGGTACAGACATGCTTCCGGATTGCGATTAACCCAGCACAGGAAAGAGCTGATATTTATTCGCAAAAACAAGCATAAGACAGCACTTTTATTCAAACGGCGTGAGAGGGACGAGGCATGTTAGTGAAACTGAAACGGATTCGCAGTCACAATGAGGATAGAAAGCTGGCACTGTGTCTGGCCACCTCGGCCGGGCTGCTCAACGCGGTTGCGCTGGGCGCATTTGGTCTGTTTCCTTCACATATGTCTGGAAATGTTTCCCAACTGCCTGGCGACCTCAGCGGACACGACCTGTGGCACCTGCTTATTTTTGCTGCCATGATCGCCGTCTTTATATCTGGCTCCGTAATTGCGCGAATCGGTATCGCCGCAGGCATACGCAACGGTATCCGGACAATTTTCAGCTGCCTGTTGCTGGCTGAAGGAGGCATGCTGGTCCTTACATCTCTCTTTGAGGTATATCACTACTCGCCTGCAAACAACGCCGAAATTATCCTGCTACTGGCATTTCTGATGGGGATGCATAATTCAACCTCGACGCAGTTGTCAGATGGGCGGGTGCGTGCCACGCACATTACCGGCACCCTGAAGGATGCCGGGATAGCAGCGGGTTCGCTTCTGAGTGGATGGTTGCGCCGGGAGCAACATCGATCCCTCAGCACCAGTAAACTCCAGCTCAGTACCCACCTAATCACCGCTTGTTCATTTCTGGGCGGGGGTTTGGCAGGCGTGCTGCTGTACCGGACAATGGGATACAGTGCACTGGCAGTCCCCGGGATAGTGCTGATATCCATCGCCTTGCTGTCAATAGCCTTTACCCTGTACCGTACCAGGAGGTCACGTTTCATCATGCCATAAGAGGTATAGCCTTGCATGGCAGGTTGATTTATGGCGGGATCTGTTTTTTGTGATTACGCTTTCTGCTTTAGCTATTTAAACTCCGGATAGTTTATGGCACGTGGCAAAGTTAAGAACGCGCTGAGCGTTTCTAAATTACATATTCAAACACTGGAAAGTTTTCTGCGGGAATCAGTAGTGATACTGCGCGCCCTGGAAGAACAGAAAACGGCAGCAGGGGAGGTGTTTATTCACGAAAAGCGTCTGATTGAGGCGAGGCGTGAGTACAGCCATCTGCAGGATGAACTCAGCGTTGCCCATGCTAAGCATGCCAGACTGAGACGAAATAAACTCGCTCTGCAGTCAGCCTGATCCCACTTCCTGTCAGAAATGCTTAAAAAGTTGTAGCCCTGAGGTGAGTTTTCCCTGTGTAATCAGTGCAGACGAATCGGCAGGGTGGACAACGGATGACTAAAAAAGGAAAAAGCTGGGTAAAGGCAGAGGACGTGGCGCGGCTGGCGGGGGTTTCCCGTTCTGCGGTATCCAGAACCTTTACGCCCGGCGCATCCGTTGCGGAAAAAACCCGCGCAAAGGTGATGCGTGCCGCCGAGCAGCTGGGCTATCAGGTCAATATTATTGCCCGCACCATGAACACCGGCAGCAGCAACTTTATCGGCATCGTCACTGCAGGATTCGATAACCCTTTCCGCAGCAAACTACTCGCTCCTCTGGTGCACCAACTTGCCCTGCACGGCTTCATGCCGCTGTTGATGAATGCCGACGATCCCGAACAGCTGGCGCCTTCACTGCGGCAGCTGCTCAGCTATCACGTTGCGGGCGTCATCATTACCTCCGGCGCGCCGCCGCTGTCGCTGGCCGAAGAGTATCTGGCGCGCAAAATACCGGTCACGCTGATTAACCGCCACGCAGACCTGCCGGGCTGCGATCGCGTGACCAGTGACAACGCGCAGGGCATGCAGCTGATGGCTGACTACTGCCGCCAGCAGGGCTGGCAGAATATCGGTTTTATCGGCGAACACAGCACCAATTTCAGCACGGAACAACGCCACGAGGCGCTGCTGGCCTGTGCGCCAGACCTCACCGTTAACACCCGTTTCATTGCCGGCGGCGGCTATGCCGCGGGCAGGGCGGCGGCACAGGCACTCAGCGAATGTCAGGTGCTGCTGTGCGCCACGGACATGCTGGCACTGGGCGCGATGGACGGCCTGCGTGCGCTGAACAGCAGCGGACCTCTTCCTGCGGTCATCGGTTTTGATGACATTCCGCAGGCCAGCTGGGATCCGTACCATCTCACCACCGTGCAGCAGGATACCGACGGCCTGGCGCAGCAGGCGGTCGACCTGCTGGTCACCCGTATTGAACAGTTTGACCTCCCGTCCCGCCAGCGCGCCGTACCGGTGAAATTAATCGTTCGCCAAAGTGCATAATGGAAAATTAATTTTATGCGGGTTTGCTCACAGATTAATCCTCCCAATCCAGCCAGACTCCTTTCTGCCCTGCGGGGCTAATTTTTTGCCACAAAATGCACACGTGTGCATTATCGAGGAGAAGTTATGGCTACCCATGAAGTTGATTCGCTTCTGGCGCGTTACCGTTTCGCCTGCAGTCTTGCGGAGTCCGGGGGAAAACTGGCCTATGAGTTTTATCAGCAGCGCGACAATCTGCTCACTGAACACAAGGGGGATGACCTGCAGGACGTGGTCAGCCGCGCCGACTGCGAGGTGGAGTCTTACGTCAAATCACGCATCGCAGAAGCTTTTCCGGAAGATGGATTTCTCGGTGAAGAGAGCGGCACCGCGGATGTGCAGCAGCGCGTGCTGTGGGTCGTTGACCCGATAGACGGCACCAGCTGTTTCCTTAACGGGCTGCACACCTGGTGCCTGTCACTGGCCATCGTGGTGGACGGTGAACCGGTGATTGGCGTGGTGTACGACCCGAATCACCACGAACTCTTTCATGCTTTGCAGGGACAGGGCGCATGGCTCAATGACCGGCGGATCGCACCGCATGCGGCGGCCAGCGTGGCAGGCGGCGTCATGGGTGTCGGCACCTCGCATCGCGTGTCCTCAGCGGATTTTCTGCCCTTTCTGGATGCGCTGCTGCAGCACGGCGGCATGTTCGTCCGCAACGGTTCGGGTGCCCTGATGAGCGCCTGGGCCGCCGCCGGGCGACTGATAGGTTATTACGAACCGCATATGAATCCGTGGGACGGCCTGCCCGGCATCGTGCTGATGCGCGAGGCCGGCGGCTCCACGAATGACTACCTGGCTGACGAGGGCATCGCGCGCGGCAACCCGGTACTTCTGGCAAGTGAAACGCTTTACCCACAATTAAAACAATGGGTTAAACAACCCTTACGCTAACCTGCACGGGCAGGGCTTCTGATTCTGTACTCTACATATAATGGAACCGGCCGTCAGGGATGATACACAGCAATCAGCAACGCCGCCGCCTTTCGGAGACAATATGATGTCAGGATTACTCAGCTATTTCCGCGCCAGCCCGGAGAAACACGCCGGCGCCTTTAATGAACAGCGCTTTCGCTTCGTACGGTGGCAGACGTTTCTGGCGATGACGCTGGCGTACGTCACGTTTTACGTGTGCCGGCTGTCGTTTACCGTAGCCAAAAGCGCTCTGGTGGACCTGGGTATTTCACCTTCCGAGCTGGGCATGATCGGCTCGGCACTGTTTTTCAGCTACGCCATAGGCAAGCTGGTGAACGGATTTATCGCCGACCACGCTAACGTGGTGCGCTTTATGAGCCTTGGCCTGCTGCTCAGCGCGGGTATGAACCTGATGATGGGCATGACGACCAACGCCATGCTGCTGGCCATCTTCTGGGGCATCAACGGCTGGGCACAGTCGATGGGCGTCGGACCCTGCGCGGTGTCGCTGGCGCGCTG
The DNA here is from genome assembly GCF_030053335.1 of Pantoea sp. EABMAA-21. NCBI lineage: Bacteria > Pseudomonadati > Pseudomonadota > Gammaproteobacteria > Enterobacterales > Erwiniaceae > Pantoea > Pantoea sp. EABMAA-21. Next base: position 28,811 of record NZ_JASGBX010000021.1, on the reverse strand, counting down.
GTACGGCACGAAAGAGCGCGGCACCTTCTATTCGATCTGGTCGACGGCGCACAACATCGGTGAAGCCATGACCTATATGGTGATCGCCGCGGTGATTGCCGGATACGGCTGGCACATGGGCTATCTCTCCACTGCCGCGCTGGGCGCAGCAGGCGTGGTGATCATGCTGCTGTTTATGCGTGACTCGCCGCAGAGCAGCGGCTTCCCGTCCATTCATGAAATCAGCAACGAGCCCCTGGAAGAACATGAGGCGAAAAGCTCCATCCTGAAAAACCAGCTTTTCGCGCTGCGCAACCCGGCACTGTGGACGCTGGCACTGGCCTCCGCCTTTATGTACATCGATCGCTACGGCGTGAACTCCTGGGGCATTTTCTTCCTGCAGCAGGGTAAGGGCTACACCACGGTAGAGGCCTCGGCGATCATTGGCGTCAATGCTATCGCGGGCATTGTCGGTACCATCCTCGCGGGGGTGCTGTCGGATCGTTTCTTTGCAAAAAATCGCAGCATCATGGCCGGTTTCATCAGCCTGATTAACACCGGTGGCTTTGCGCTGATGCTGTGGTCACCGCACAGCTACTACACCGACGTCATCTCCATGGTCATTTTTGGTGCCACCATCGGTGCGCTGACCTGCTTCCTGGGCGGCCTGCTGGCCGTGGACATTTCATCCCGTAAAGCAGCGGGCGCGGCACTGGGTACCATCGGCATCGTCAGCTACGCCGGCGCCGGGTTTGGTGAGTTTCTCACCGGCATCATCATCGACAAAACCTCGGTGATTGAGAACGGCAAAAAAATCTACGATTTTCACACGTTGTCCCTGTTCTGGGTGGCAGCCGGTCTCGTTTCCGCGCTGTTGTGCTTTGTCACCGCCGTGATGGTGGCAAAACGCAACGCCAGCGAACACCGCACCCTTTCTACCTCTTAATCAGCTCAGTAAGGAAGACATTATGATGCCACGCAGACATCAGGCCGCCGCACGCCTGTTCATTGCCGGTGCACTGTGGCTTTGCGCCTCTCAGGCGCAGGCGGAAGCACAGTATCAACTGGAGAAAGTCGTCGAGCTCAGTCGTCACGGCATTCGCCCGCCCACGCCGGGTAACCGTAAGGATATTGAAGCGGCCACGCATCGTGCCTGGACAACCTGGACCACGCATGACGGTGAACTCACCGGTCACGGCTATGCCGCCGTGGCTAACAAGGGCCGCTGGGAAGGCGAGCATTACCGCGAGCTGAGCCTGCTGACCGCGGGCTGCCCGCAACCGCAGGATGTATACGTGCGGGCCAGCCCGCTGCAGCGCACCCGCGCCACGGCACAGGCGCTGGTTGACGGGGCCTTTCCCGGCTGCGGCGTCGAGGTCCATCGGGTTGAGGGAGAGGACGATCCGCTGTTTCAGACGGAAGCGTTTCCTGCCACCAATACTGACCCGGTAAAACAGCTGGCGGCAGTCAGAGCGAAGGCAGGGGATTTAGCCGCACGTCAGCAGGCGTTGCAGCCGGCGGTGCAGGCGCTTAAACATGCGGTGTGCAGCCCGGATGCTGACTGCTCGTACTTCGACAAGCCCTGGCAGATTAAACAGAGTAAGAGCGGTAAAGCCTCCATCGATGGCCTGAGCGTACTGGCAAACATGGTTGAAACTCTGCGTCTTGGATGGAATGAAAACCTGCCGCTGAGCCAGCTGGCGTGGGGTAACATCACCTCATCCGCGCAGATCACGGCGGTGCTGCCGCTGCTCACGGCGAATTACGATCTGGGTAACGATGTGATGTACACCGCGCAGAAACGAGGATCGATCCTGCTCAACACCCTGCTGCAGGGCGTCGAACAGGGTGTTTCCGGGACGACTGACAGGCTGCCGGATACCCGCTGGCTGCTGCTGGTCGCGCACGATACCAATATCGCCATGGTGCGCACCCTGATGAACTTCACGTGGACACTGCCAGGCTACACGCGTGGCAGCATTCCGCCGGGCAGCAGCCTGGTGTTTGAACGCTGGCGCGATACGAAAAGCGGCGAACGGTTCCTGCACATCTATTTCCAGGGACAGAGCCTGGATGACCTGCGACGCCTGCAGACGGTTGATGAGCACCATCCGCTGCTGCGGGAAGAGTGGCGCCAGTCCGACTGCCGTATCACTGAAGCGGGCACGTTGTGTCCGATGAAAACGGCACTGAAAGCGCTTGGCCGGAATCTGGACTCCGCTTCCATCACGCCGGTAACCTATCAGTAAGTCACTGACGTAAACGGGCACACAGATATCTGTGTGCCCGTATTTTCCGGTATGCATGTCCGGTCGGACATTTTCAGGAAAGGCACGCAATCGTCATCAGGTGCCCGCATTTCAGCTACCTTGTTTATGTTGAAGGTCTTTTGGAAAAGAACGGCATGATCATGAGGTTAACAGAAGCGGAAATGGCCACACTGGTAGGCAGTCGTTTCGCATCAGCTGAAAACAATGCCGCAGCCAGCGTCACGACGGTCCTGGAAGTCAGGATCCAGAGTGGCAGGCAGCTGATTGTCCACGAGCTGTACGGCAGGCAACACAAGACACCTCTCGCTGTATTTATGCTCAGATTTCCCTATGCGCTGAGCTGAAGGTAGCTGCCTTTGCGCCCGAACACAGCTGCCGTCTGAGGCGTGATGGTCTGCGTTACTCATATCCAGAAAATGCCGGCGGGTATACTGAAAAAAACCCGTCTGAAGACGGGTTAAATAAATCAGTACAGAAATTCTCGTTTGCAACAGCGTAGCTGTGTGTGCACCACGATATTACTCTGGCCAGGGTGGAATTTATATTTACCTTTTATTACTGGTCATAGGAGTTTTCTATAACCCGCGCTGCCGTTTACGCCATCAGCCTCTCGCCACCTGAAGGGCCGAAAGGCTCCCTGACAAACAGGTATGAAATTAAAGCCCGCGCAGGTTAGGATCAGCAATTAAATCGGCATATCAACGAAAATTAATCAAAGTATGGATACCTCAAACCTCTACGTCGATCACCTTGCCTGGTGCGGACTTATCGCACTGAACATGGCGCGTCAGGCCGGTGCCGTCAGTTCCTCTGCGCAGGAAAACCTCTTTTTATGCAGATGGCTGGCGACGGCAGAGAAGAAGCGTCTGTTCCGGCGTGAACTGGCTAATGACATACGCTGGCTGCTCAGGGAGGGTCGGGAGAAAGGGCTTCGCGCGGATCTTCCGGGCAAGCTGGAATATCTCTGGCGGGCAAGCAGCGGCGATTTGCTGGCGCAGAATGATTTATTCCGCCTCCAGCACGTGATGCACGCCATTACGCTGACGGGTATTCATTACGGCGTTCTCACGGAGTCTGAATGGGAAGGGCGCCACGCTGTAAAACTGAGTCCTAAAGTGCCGGGGGTGTTTATGAGAAAAAACGATCTGGAAAACGGATTTGGTGACGATGGTTGTCAGATTAACCCTCTCGCTGTGCGTATCACCGCCGATCTTCCTGCCGTGGATGCGCTGCTGAAGCGTGCAGGATGGCAACGTCAGGCAAGAACACCAGATCCTCTGCTGCATCATTTAATGACATGTCCTCAGGAAGGATAATGGGGAAGCGCCGGTTACGCTAAGCCGCTTTTTACGCTCCACATATAGCCTGACTGAAACTCAGCAGCTTGACGTTTCAGTCAGAACTTCATCAGGCAGTGACCTTCGTGCCCTGGTCATTCAGAACAAAGTTTTGCTACCTTGATCCGTGACCGGTCTCTGCATCATCGCTGACGCGTATGAAATTCTGCATTCAGCCAGTAGGCGAATGTTGTTATCCTGCCAGCGAATGCCATTATGTCGCCACGCGGGCGATAACTCATGGCCAGCCAGTAGTCCATCTCCTCCGCCAGTGCCGGGTACCGTTCATTAAACCACTCGCATTGTTCCTCAAGCGTGGCCGGCCAGTCCCGGTCCTTTTCAGCCCTCAGAATACCCGTTGATCGGATGGCTTTACGGGCCGCAGCTCTTTGCAGCCTCTGCCGTTGTGCGGGTTCTGAAGACGGTTTCAACTGTGAAGCGTAATCATTCAGCACGTTAAAAAAATCACCATTTACGGCAACGGCAATCTCCTTTGAAGGCCTGAAGGGTGCAAAACGTTTGCGTAAATCCTCGCCGTACACGCAGACGCAATGGTGTTTGAGCCAGTATCCCCATCGATTGAGCTGCTGAGGATCCATCACAGTGGAGAGAGTGCCGGTGTCCAAATCTATTTTACTGATTACCGTATGTGCCTCTTCGATCGAACTAATGACCTCAGTCAGTTCAGGCGATTCAGCCCCGACGCGTTCATGACTGAAAATAACCGTGATATCCAGATTAGACACCGTCTCTACGGCGGTACCCATAGCCACGCTCCCGTAGACATAGATGCTGTGTATGTTGTCTGCCTGAGAAATGACGAAAGCTTTAACAACATCGCTAATCACATTGCTGAACTGAGGCTGCAAATTTTTTCCGTCAGGGACGGAGATAAAACCGGTTTCATCAACAGCCATTTTTCTCAGCTTCATCAAGGAACATGATTACATTATGAAGGATAGGCCTGAACAGTACACCCGATCAGTTAAGCCCCTGCAGGTGAAGATTGCCTGAAAGTACAACTTTCCCCGCGCTACAGGCACTTATTCTTCCAGAGGACCCAACCTGCAACATTAAGCTACACGCCACACCATAATGCGGTTGCATAAAACGCCATCATTTGCGAAAATTTCGAATAATAGATACAGGAGGTGTTCATGACACAGCTTCAGAATAAGCTTCCTTCACTGCAGGAAGCGGAACTTGCGCGCCTGTGCAGCCGGGAACTCTCCGCCGTGCTCGAAACACGCGCAGAGTCACAACAGGTTTCACTCACTGACAAACGTGGCCAGATACATAATGTCAGCATTCCGGTCAGCGCGCTGCGTATACTGGTTGATGTACTCACCGAGCTGGGTGAAGGAAATGCCGTGCGCCTTGTTCCAGTCGGGGCAGAGATGACAACGCAGGAAGTGGCCGATCTGCTTAACATTTCGCGTCCAACGCTGATTCGTCTTCTGGACAATGGTGAACTGCCTTACCATCGTACGGGTAACCGTCGTAAAATCCGCTACGTGGACGCGCTTGCATACCGCAACAAACTGGTGAACCAGAGGCATGATGCGCTTGATGAGCTGGGCGCTCTCGATCAGGAACTTGGGCTGGGTTACGAATGAGTTCTGGTTATACCGTAGTATTTGACGCCTGCGTTCTCTACCCTGCACCTCTGCGCAGCTTCCTGATGTACCTTGCTGCCGGCGGGCAGTTTCGTGCGCGATGGAGTGAAGACATCCATGAAGAGTGGATCCGTAACGTGTTACTCAATCGCACCGAGCTTAACAGGGCACAGCTTGAACGTGTCCGTGCATTAATGGACCGCCACGTACCGGATGCCCTGGTAACCGGATATCAGTCTCTGATTGAATCCATCAGGGGATTGCCTGACGAAGACGACCGTCATGTCGTTGCCGCTGCGATTGTGGCCCAGGCAGAAGGTATAGTGACGTTTAATCTCAGGGATTTTCCTGATGAGGTGCTGTCGGTATGGAACCTGCGTGCTATTCATCCTGACAGCTTTATCACTGATCTTACCGACCTGGACATCACCGTGGTGATCGACGCGGCCCGGCGCCAGCGCGCCAGTCTTTTGTCTCCGCCTTTCACGCCCGATGAGTATCTTGACTGCCTGCTGCGGCAGCAGCTTCCGGAAACCGTCTCCCGGTTAAGGCCTCTGGCAGCATTGATCTGAATAAACACACGTTAATGACATTCGGAGCGGGCCTGGCAGATGATTTATAAGGTGCCACCTTTAATCAGGCCAGTCGTCCGCCTCCATCAGTCCGACCATAGCACCTTTATGTGCTTCAACCATACGTATGTACCGCATGACAGTCTGGGTCTGAGTCCAGGTGCCCTCCTGCATAATTTGAGCGATTGAGATTCCTTCTCTGGCCATATCCTGTGCGGCCCCGACGCGCGCGCTGTGACCACTCCAGCTGGAATAGCGTCCCTTGTTAGTTTTAAGGGGAGTTTTCGCACCCGCCTGATGTCTTGCACGACGCCAGATGTCTTCCAGGCACGGGGCACTCATAGGCACTTCAGTGACTGACGTGATTTTGTTTGACCGGTGTACAGGGCAGAACAGTACCGCATCGGGTTCGCCCACCAGGCCAGCCGCGTTAATCCATTCCATCAGTCGTTCAGAAGAGCGGGTGCTAAGCGCCTTGACGATCCCACCAGACTGCAGGATGGTTTTTGTCCAGCCCACGTCGAGGATAATACGGCCATCGGCTGCCCGTGAAATGTCCCGCACCCGCAGACGAGATAACTCACTCATTCGCAGCAACGTACCGTATGCCACGTGCATGAAGGCAAGATCCCGCAGATGCTGAAGCCGGGGTGAATGCTTCCAGGCCGCATCGAGGCGATTCAGGTCCGGCCGGCAGAAGGGGACCGCCTGCCCGGTGCGCTCGCCGGAGACGATAGCCGTACGATTAATTTTCTTTTTAGCACGCACTACGTCAGGCGATACCGTCGGAGGCACCAACCCGGCATTACGGTGTAACATTGACATGAGCGCGGCGTGCACCGAAATGGTAGAAGTTGAACGACCAATGGCCTGCAGGTGGAAAAGGTAGTCTTGCATATCCTCCGGCGACATCGGCAGAAATGAACGGCGGTTATCCTGGGACCAGCGCCAGCTAATCCGCATCACGCTCAGCAGCTGGCGCCAGGTATTTGGCGAGAAGGCCTCGCGGTGCCGGACAAAGGCGGCCAGCTTCGCGGTGAGATCGTCATCGGCGCTGCCGCTGAGGGCCACACCGGTAAAACCGGATAAATCATTCATGATTGCTCAGTATTTGCCCGTTTTGATGACAGCATCGCTACGTGAATTCTGCAGAAATAGCAGGGCACATGCCCGCCAGATTTCACGTAGCGCTGCCGGAGTTTTAACCGCTTTCGCCTGCTGCTTATAAGCTGGGCAGCATTCAGCTTTCGCCGGCTCGTATAAATAGCCGTGTAGCTCAGTATCCGGCCCGGATCCGCATGATACAGGGGTTTCTGGCATTTGTCTGGCCTTATATAAGTATAATTATATAAGATTAAAATACGAAGTGATCATGTGGTCAGTAGGTGAGGGCCGGCTCTGCGAAGCTCACAAAACTCCTATTATATGAAGTTATGATTAAGATTAAGCACCAGATCAGTAGGTGAGTGCTATCCCCTACCAGTTCATAAAAGCACAATGATTAGAAGTTAAGAACTATTACAATTAACCTATTTCCTAGGCGATCATTAATATTGGCGGTAAAATATACCGCCATAAAATTGACTTATTAATTCATTAATTTAGAGAAGGCAGAGATAACCATCCCATTATACATCATCATTTTTAACCGTTGAACTTGGATCTCCTGAGCCTAACGATGCATTATGGAAAATTGAGTTTATCATGGCTAACTCTCGCTCAAGTCTAGTAAGCTTAGACATTGCTTCTTTATAATCATTTTCAAAAACAGCAGTCTGAGCACCATTAAACTCATCTACAGGTGCAGAATGATAATAACTTAGTTCTTGAGTAAGTTCTGCAATGCGGTTAGATACCTCTTGACGCCTTTTAGTTAAATCATCATTAGTCATAAAAGCAAGTTGTAATTTTTTGGCAATATCTTCGCGAGAATTTAAGAAACGAACCGATGGTATCTTTTTCTTTTTCTTTAAAATTGGACTAGCATTAGTCAATTCGGATATTGCGTCTTCATTAACATCAGCATGCAAATGATTATTTGCATGATGAAGGAAAGTGTTTAGATTTTGCAAAATAAATTCACTTGCCCCATTATCCTTAGCTTCAGAAACTAAAGACTCATTTGGACCACGAACTTTCCCATCTATTTTATAAAAAAAGTCAGACTTTGCATCATTTGTCACATAGACAATGTTTTTACCTGGAGCAGTTTTAATAAAGCTTAATATCTGCTTCCAAACATATAAATCTTCCAAATTCAGCATCATAGTTAATTTCACCAAAAGAATAGAAGTCATTCTTTTTATCAGAAACATCTTCATATCCTGGACCAGTTTTATACTTGTATCTAACTTTTCCTTCTTTATTAATATCATCAATTTCATTTTGTTGAGAGGGGGCAGGACCAATGCGGTTGTCTGTTAGTTCGTCGATAACATCACGCATGACATCATGCTTAGAAAAGAAGTCAATATTTTTAGTTCTAATAGCAATTGATTTTTCAAAGAAAGAAGATGAAATACCATCAAAGTGGTGGAATAGCTGTTCTAATTCACCGCCAAGATTTGTATAACGTGAGATTGTTTGATTATGATTATCACCAGTAATTTCCTTTCGTAATTCATTAAGAGTTGAGTTAATTTTTTTGAAATTGCTTCTAATGAATCTCGACTTCCTTTTATAACCTTCAAGCGATTGCGCTGGTATTCTAGACATACTTGGTGTGGGAACCAGCATTGTTCCCTAATATTTCTCCAAATTGATAAGAACTGATTTCGCGTCTCTTCTTCACAGCGATAAAGAGTTAAGAGTATGTTTGCATCGAAAATAAATATAGTATTATCTGCGGTAAACACGGTACCTAATATTTCTTCGCTAACTCCATAAAATCCTGAGAAACTGTTGCGCATGACAATTCCCTTGCTTAGTTAATATTACGAATAGAATAGGTAAGTATTTTATCTTATTGAACGAAGATTATAAACACACCAAGGTTTATTTAACATAATTATGATGTTGTGAACTTCGTGCTTCATCGAAGCGCTCAGCCCGCCATTTTGGATGCCTTCCGGCCGTAACTCATCAGTAAACGCCACACGCATTTTAATAAGATAATGATGGCGTTTCGAGCAAGGGGGAGCATGCTGATGCATACCCCGGCACTCGAGATCTCCGACATCAGTCATGACCGCCAGAATCACACTTCAGCCAAAGCCTGGCCGGCCTGAAGAACGGATATCGTCTGACTGGCACAAGAGGAATGCTACTTGCTGTGTCAGGAGATGCTTACGCTACGCTTTTACTAATCAATCCGAGGCGATGCGCGCTTAATTTCAGTGCTGGCGCTAATAGGAGCAAAGCAAATAATACAGAGAAATATTTGCTGTTGTCTGCAACCTAAAACTACCAACTTTATATTTGACTTAGTCTAGGAAATGACCCTGCGCTAAGTTAAATAATAGCTCCATTCTCGTTTTATAAAGCCATCAGGAACTTTCTGATTGTTTAGGTGATATTCTGCGCAAACAAACTTACAAAACATTTACAATCAATTTCACTTAAGTCTTTTATGATGGCACATACAGGGAAGTTACTGGCGCTGAGCGTCGGCTTATTGACTGCTTCAGCAGTCGCGGCACCGTTAAATCCGGGCGACCGCGATTACATCCAGACTCAGCAGCAACAGCGTCTGCAGCAGGACCAGAACCAGCGCGACGCGCTGTGGAACGCCGTCAGCCCTCAGACCGCTCCAGCCGGGGGGTCAGGCGCATCAGGCCCGTGTTTCCCCGTCCATCATATCGTTATCCGCAATGCGTCTTTACTCTCACAGAGCCAGCAGCAGAATATCACTGCGCCTTATATTGACCGCTGCCTGAACTTAACGGAAATTAATTCGCTGGTCCACGCTATTTCCGACTGGTATATGCAGCGCGGCTATATCACCAGCCGCGCGTTTTTAACCGAGCAGGACTTATCTTCCGGCGAGCTGGTTATTCCGGTGCTGGAAGGGAAGCTCGACGAAATACGCCTCGACGGGCAGCACCCGCGCGCCCTGTTAATGGCGTTTCCCGGCCTAAAAGGGAAGATACTTAACCTGCGCGATATCGAGCAGGGCATGGAGCAGATTAACCGCGTGCGCTCTAGGCCGGTGCAGATTGAAATTCAGCCGTCGCCCAAAGCGGGTTTTTCCGTCGTGAACCTCACGGCCAAACCGGAGTTTCCGCTCAGCGCCTCAGTGGGCTTTGACAACAGCGGACAGAAGAGCACCGGGGTGGGCCAGCTGAACGCCTCGCTCACCGGCAACAACCTGCTGGGCCTTGCCGACCGCTGGTTTATCAGCGGCGCGCGCAGCAGCGCCTTTAGCCAGTGGCGCGACGCGCAGAGCCTGCAGGCAGGCGTCAGCGTGCCGTACGGCTACGGCCTGCTCGACTACAGCTACAGCTGGAGCAGCTACCACAGCAGCTTCATCAACAATGATTTCACCTGGCTCAGTAACGGTGACAACGTCGCACACCGCCTGAACGGCTCCTGGGTGCTGTTCCGCAACGGGGACATCAAAACCGGCGTCCAGCTCGGCCTGAACCACTACACCAGCCACAACTTCCTCAACAACACGCTGCTCACCAGCAGCAGCCGCAAAATCTCTAGCCTGCAGCTCGGGCTGAACCACACGCAGAAAATGTTCGGCGGCGTGGCCACGCTCAACCCGGCCTTCAGCCGCGGCATGCCGTGGTTTGATGCCGAAAGTGATGAAGGTAAAACCGGCGACCTGCCGAAAGCGCAGTTCCGCAAGTGGAGCCTCAGCGGCAGCTTTCAGCGCCCGCTGACGAACAGCCTGTGGTGGCTGAGCAGCGTGTACGCCCAGTGGTCGCCGGACCGGCTCTACGGCAGCGAGCGCCTGACGCTCGGCGGTGAAAGTTCGGTGCGCGGTTTTAAAGAGCAGTACCTCTCCGGCGATGCCGGGGGCTACCTGCGTAACGAGCTGGACTACAGCCTGTTCACGCTGCCGGTCATTGGCGAGGTCAGCGCGCTGGCCGCCGTCGACGGCGGCTGGCTGAAGAGCGACGCGCAGAACCGCGAGTCCACCGGCACGCTGTGGGGCAGCGCGGTGGGTATCAGCACCCGCAGCCGCTATTTCTACACCCAGTACACCGTGGGTATTCCGCTCAGCTATCCCGGTCATCTGCAGCCGGATCGCGTCAGCATTTATGCCCGCGTCGGGCTGGTTTTCTAAGAGGCAAAGATTATGGACGATCGTCAACCCGTTTCCCTCGCCCGTCGCGCGCTGAGCTATCTCATCTGTTATCTGGTGGCGGTGCAGCCCATGCTGCCAGTCGTCGCCGCACAAATCACCCCTGTGACGCCCGGCACGCAGATGGATGCCGCCGGCAACGGCGTGCCGGTGGTCAACATCGCCACGCCGAACGCAGCCGGCGTCTCGCACAACCAGTACCAGCAGTACAACGTCGGCCAGGAAGGGTTGATCCTCAATAATGCCACCGGCCAGCTCAATCAGACGCAGCTCGGCGGCCTGATCCAGAACAACCCCAACCTGAAATCCGGGCACGAGGCGCAGGCGATCATTAACGAAGTGACGGGCGCGAACCGCTCGCAGCTGCAGGGCTATACCGAGGTGGCGGGCAAAGCGGCCAACGTGATGGTGGCAAACCCTTACGGCATCACCTGTAACGGCTGCGGCTTTATCAACACGCCGAACGTCACGCTTACCACCGGGAAGCCGCAACTGGATGCAAACGGCAACCTCTCTTCCCTGGAAGTCACTAAGGGCTCGGTCACCGTCGAAGGCAAAGGGCTGGACGGCAGCGATGCCGACGCGGTATCGATCGTCGCGCGCGCCACCGAGATCAACGCCGGGATCCACGCGAAGGATCTGTCCGTCACCGTGGGGGCCAACCGCGTGGGCGCGGACGGTTCAGTCACGCCGATAGCGGGAGAAGGCGCGGTGCCGTCGGTCTCGGTCGATACCGGCGCGCTCGGCGGCATGTACGCCAACCGTATTCATCTGGTGTCGAGCGAAAAAGGCGTGGGGGTCAACCTCGGCAACCTCGCCGCAAAGCAGGGCGATATTCAGCTGGATGCGAACGGTAAGCTGACGCTCAGTAACAGCCTGAGCAGCGGCGCATTAACGGCGAATGGCGCGTCGGTTGCGCTGAGCGGTGATAATAAAGCCACCGGGCAAATCACCGTCACCGCACAGCAGGATGCCACGCTGGGCAAGGGAACCCTGGTGAGTGATGCCGGGATCGCCTTGACGGCGAAAGGCAACCTGACTACCGTCGGCACCAGCCTGACGGCGGGTCGTGACATCCGGCTGAGCGGGGCAACTCTGGCCGCGGATCAATCCACCCGCGCCAACGCCGGCAGCAGCATTCAGCTTAAGGCTCAGAACCACATCAGCAACGGCGGTCAGTTCACCGCGGCTGACAACCTTTCCGTTGATACCCGGCAGCTGAACAACAGCGGTGCGCTGGCCGCGAGCGCCATCAGCGTCAAAGCGGGTACGTTCCAGAACAGTAAAGGCGCAAGCGTCGCCGCGACCCGCAGCCTGACGACGGTGAGCGACAGCCTTCTCAATCAGGGCGTGTTCTCTGCGCCGGTGCTGGATATCAGCAGCGCGCAGACCGATAACAGCGGCATGCTACAGGGCACCAGTGCGTTGCGCTTCAGCGGCAGCAGCCTGAACAATCTCAGCGGCGGCACCCTCAGTTCCAATAATGCCTTCGCGCTCAACCTGCCTGATCTGAGTAACAGCGGCCTTATCAGCAGCGGTGCCGCGCTGACGCTGCGCGGCGACAGGCTGAGCAACGCGGGCGAAATTAACGCGGCAGACCTCAGCGTGTTTAACGCGGTGGTGCTGAATCAGTCGGGGGGCTCACTGCTCGCCGGGCAGACGTTGCAGCTGAATAACCAGCAGCTCACCAACGAGGGGAAAATGTCCGCCGTCGGGCTGACCCTCAACAGCGACGCCATCAGTAACAGCGGCACGCTGCAGGCAAAACAGACGCTGCAGACGCAGAGCCGTCAGCTGACTAACACCGGGACCGTACTCAGTGAAGACCAGCTGACGCTGGATGCCGCCGGGCTTAATAACGCGGGTTCACTTCAGGGCCGGCTGATGAATGTCAGTGCAGACAGCTGGCTGAACAGCGGAAAGGTGCTGAGCCTGGCGGAAGGGACGTTAACAACAGGCAGCCTGAACAACACCGGCAGCATCTTCAGCCAGCAGGCGATGCAGCTCAGCAGCGGTGAAACCGACAACAGCGGCCTAATTCAGGGGACGACGGCGCTCCGCTTCAGCGGTCAGCGCCTCACGAACCTGGCAGACGGCACCGTCAGCTCTGATAACAGTTTCGGGCTCGATCTGCCGGAGCTGAACAACGCCGGGCTGATTTCCAGCGGTGCGGCCCTGAACCTGAGCGGCGGCACGCTGACCAACGCCGGAGAAATCAGCGCCACTGATATCACCGCAGACAACGACACTCTCAGCAATCAGCAGGGTGGCCTGCTGCTGGCGGATAACGCGTTGCTGCTGAAAAACGGCAGTCTTTCCAATGCCGGGCAGATAGCCGCCGGCCAGCTTGCTATCAGCAGTACCACCGTGGAGAACAGCGGCACGCTGCAGGGTAAACAGTCGCTGCAGGCGACAGGGCAGCAGCTGACGAACAGCGGCACTGTGCTGAGCGGCGGTCAGCTGACGCTGAAGCAGGACCGGCTGGATAACCGCGGTCAGATGCAGGGTCAGCAGCTTGACCTGACGGCAGGCGACTGGCAGAACAGCGGCAATGCGCTGAGTGAAGGAGATGCAACCATTGCTGCCGGCACGTTAACTAACAGCGGCAAGATACTGGGCCAGCAGCACGTCGGGATAACGGGGAGCACCGACAACAGCGGCTGGCTGCTCGCGCAGGCGCTGACGCTGCGGGGGGATCTGGTCAACAGCGGGCTGATGCAGGGGACTAGTGCCCTGACGCTGCAGGGGACTAGTGCCCTGACGCTGCAGGGCGATACGCTCGTCAATAAAGGCAACGGGCAATTACTGACGGCCGGCAAGGCAGACGTGCAGGGCTCATCGCTGAACAACCAGGGCAGTATTCAGGCGGACCAGCTCGACCTGAAACTGGAAAGCTGGCAGAACGCCGGCAGCGCGCGTGCGGGTTCCGGGCTCAGTGCGAATGTCAGTGGCACGCTGGATAACAGCGGTAAGCTGATAAGCGAACAGGCGATGACTTTGCTCAGCAGCCGAATCAGTAACAGCGGGACGCTGGCAGCGGACCGCCTGAGCCTCACCTCACCCCAGCTGACGAACTCAGGTCTGCTTCAGGGCAACAGCGTGCTAACGCTCAGCAGCGCTGACATTACGAATACCGCCACCGGCGAGCTGATCACCGGTGATTCGCTCTCCCTTGCACCCGTCACGCTCACCAACGCCGGCCTGCTGCAGGTGACAGGCGACCTGAGTCTGACCGGACACAACGTCAGCAACAGCGGTCGCATCACGGCAACCAGTCTGAACGCAAATCTGGACGGGGCGCTGGACAACAGTGCGGGCGGGTTGCTGCTGGCACAGCAGCAGGCCGATCTTCAGGTCAACACCCTGAATAACGCAGGAACCGTTGCCGCACAGCAGATCAAAACCTCTGGCGCGAAGCTGCAGAACCAGGGCCTGCTGCAGGGTGACGCGCTGCTGAGCGCAGAGTTTGCCCAGTTCGATAACCTGCTTCACGGGCAACTTGTCAGCGGTGGTGAACTCTCCCTGAAGGGAGGGACGGCCAGTAACGCAGGCATGTGGCAGGGCAAAAATCTTGGCTACCACTTCACCTCACTGTCCACCAGCGGCACCATCAACGGCACCGGTTCCCTGAGCGGCACCTCGGACACACTGCTGGACAACAACGGCAGCCTGCTGTCCGCTGGAGATGCCAGCATATCAGCCGGCAGCCTGACGAACAGCGGAAAGATAATGGCGGACAGCCTCACGCTTCGCGGGGATTCGCTGAGTAATCAGGGGCTGTGGCAGGGCACGACGGCGCTTGATGCGCAGGCATCTGACCGTCTGGTTCAGTCAGCGGGTGGTCAGACTCTGACCGGGGGAGCGCTGCAGCTGAATGCCGGCACGCTGGAGACTTCCGGTACGCTGCAGGGTGAGGGCGTCAATGTCAGTGCGGGAAGCTGGCAGCATCAGGGATCGCTGCTGAGCGGCGCTGACCTCACGGCATCGGTCAGCGGGGAGCTAAATAATCAGGGTGAGCTGCTGTCTCAGGGCGCAGCGCAGATTGACGCGCAGAATCTGAATAACAGCGGCAAACTGCTGGCAGAAAAAGACGTCACGCTCAGCGGCAGTTCGCTTAACAACAGCGGTACGGTACAGGGTGATGCGCTCGCCATCCGCCCCGCCAGCGTCACCAATCAGGGCAGCCTGATTGGCCTGAAGTCACTCACTCTCGGCCCGGCACCCATCCAGGGGTTCCGCCTGCTTGCCGTTCAGGCTCAGCCCGCGCGCGTGCTGATTAACAATGCCGGCGGCCAGCTGCTGACGCAGGGCACGCTGCACATCAGCGGTGACGCCGTGACGAATAACGGCACCTGGCAGGGACAGCAGATCCTGCTGGATGCCACAGGCCTCGCCAACGGTGGCGCCATTCAGAGCGCCGGCGACCTGCAGCTGAACCTGAGCGACACGCTCACCTCTGGCACGGGCAGCAAAATCACCGCCAATGGCACCGCCGCGCTCAATGCCCTGAGTTTCATCAACCAGGGGCAGTGGATTGCCCGCAACCTCACGTTACAGGGCGCGACGCTTAACAACAGCGGTGAGATTTCGGGCGTGGAAGGCCTGACCACCACCCTGACGGGCGCGCTGACGCAGCAGCAAAACGCGGCGCTGCTGAGCGGCGGCACGCTCGACGTGCATGCGGCCACCGTGGATAACGCGGGCCGCATGCAGGGTAAGGATCTGTTACTCAGCAGCGGCGGCGTCACCAACAGCGGGCGCATGCAGGGCGACAGCAGCCTGCAGCTCAACGCCGGCGGACGCCTCACCAATAACGCCAGCGGCACGTTGCTCACTCAGAACGGCCTGACGCTGACCGCGCCCGAACTCTATAACTACGGCGTGATTCAGGGCGCCACCAGCCGCATTGCCACCAGCGGCCTGGCCAGTAACAGCGGCAAACTACTCTCTTCGGCGGATCTCACGCTCAACGCGCCACAGCTGGTCAACAGCGGCTGGCTGCAGGCTTCGCAGCTGGTCCTCAACGCGGCCAGCGCCAGCAACAGCGGCACGCTGATGGCAGACCAGCAGGCGACACTCACCGGCAACAGCCTGCAGAACCAGGGTACCGCGCAGGGCGGGAACCTGGCGGTGAACTACGCGCAACTCACCAACAGCGGCACGCTGCTCGGCGCCAGTCAGCTGAATGTCAAAGCGACAAATGTAACCCAGCAGGCCGCAGGTAAGCTGTTCAGCGGCGGCAATCTGCTGCTGGAAAGCACGGGATTTGATCAGCTCGGACAGGTGGTGGCGCTGGGCGACGCGACGCTGAAGCTGATCAACGGCTTTACCGCGCGCAACATACTGGCCGCAGGCAACCGTCTCAGCATCAGCAGCAACGGTGCAATCGACAACCAGGGCACGTTACAGGGGCAGGCGCTGACGCTAAGTGCAGGCGGTGACCTGACGAACAACGGCCAGATCACCACCGGCACCGGCGACAGCAGCCTGAGCGGCAATCGCATCACGATGAACGGCGCAGGCACACTGCAGGGCGGAGGCAATGTCGCGCTGACCAGCCGCAGCGATGTGGCGCTGAATGGCTTTACTGGTACGAGCGGGAGCCTCACCATTTCTTCGCCAGGTAGCATTGTGAACACCGCGCTGTTGTATGCCGGGCAGAATCTCTACCTGTACGCTAACAGTATTCAAAACCAGCGCGGCGATGTGCTGGCGGGCAACAGCCTGTGGATGCAGCGCGACGCAGCGGGGAATGCCAATGGCGAGGTCATCAATACGTCGGGAACTATTGAGTCGCAGAATGGTGATATCACAATAAAAACCGGACATCTGCTTAACACGCGGGACGCGCTAAGCACCAGTGAGCAGGTCACTCAACTCGCGGTACCTGCATGGGCCACGGGGACTAACGTTAATATCCCGCTCTCATGGTTTTCACCTGATGAGTACGGACTCTACGCCAGCAAATCTGAACACCATCACGGGCATGGCGATGACTGGGATACTTATACCGGTAGCTACGCCCCTTATCCTGAAGCTGATGTACAAAAGATTGCTTATCAGACAATTTCTGTCACTGCACAGGCTAGTGGCAGCGCAGGGCGCATCGCTGCGGGTAGCAATCTGAACGTGCAAGCCAGCCAGCTCGATAATTTTGCCTCGAACATGCTTGCGAGAAATAATATCTCGCTAACGGGTAGCACCCTGAATAACAAAAGCTGGACTGACGGCACTACCACGGTCTATCAGATTTATCGTTATGGTCTGGGCTTAGCCAACCCCGCCAGACCTTCAGAGACACAACATTCTTATAACTCAATCACTTCAAGTTCTATTGCCTACACACTTGATGGAAACCCGGTATATGAAACCACCGGAAGCGGCAACGTATACCGCAGCGTCATTCAGGCAGGTAACAACATTGATGCAGCCTTTAGTCAGAACGTCAGTAATACCTCTAGTGATCCGCACGTTAGCGGAACGATCAACACGTTAGCGACACCCGAATTAACACATCTCAGCCAGCAATCCATCAGCGCGAGTGTTCAGAAACAATCACTCAGTTCGGCCGATAAAGTGGCTGTTAACTCGCCCGCATGGAAGGATCAGCTTCAAAATGCACTTCAGGAAATAACTGGCGGGAGTCAACTGGACTCAACCAGTGAAAACGGTGTTTCCCTGACCCAAAAAACGGTTGCTCAGAAAAGCCATGCCAGCCTCGGCACGTCTGGCGCACTTAAAGATGCCGGCGGGTCACTTGCACCGTCATCACTCAAGTCATATCAGGCAACAAACGTTGACAGCAGTGCGTACCCGGTACCTGCCAGCGACAACGGCTATTTTGTGGTTTCAACCAACCCCTCCAGCCCTTACCTCATTACTGTCAATCCAAAACTGAATGGGCTTGGTCAGCTGGATAGCAGCTTATTTGGCGATCTCAATACGTTACTGGGTAAGCAGCCTACCAGCGCAGTGCAGGAAACCCGCCAGCAATATACTGATGCGAATACGTTCCTGGGTTCTTCATACCTGCTCGACAGGCTTAATCTCAAACCGGACAGTGACTATCGCTTCCTGGGCGATGCCGCGTTTGATACCCGGTATGTCAGCAATGTGGTGCTTAACCAGACCGGGAGCCAGTATCTGAACGGCACCGGGTCGGATCTGGCACAAATGCAGTATCTGATGGATAACGCAGCATCGGCTAAGCAGTCATTAAACCTGCAGTTTGGTGTTTCGTTAACGGCGGATCAGGTTGCGTCCCTCGATCACAGCATACTGTGGTGGGAGTCAACCACCATCAACGGCGAGACGGTGATGGTGCCAAAACTCTACCTTTCGCCTAAAGACGTAGCGGTTAATAACGGCAGCGTGATTGCAGCCAGAAACGTCAACGTAGATGGCGGATCAATCACCAATAGCGGCAGTACGCTGCTCGCGACAGATTCGGTGTCTCTGGATAGCCAGAACAGCATCAGTAACCTGAATGATGGTCTCGTCAAAGCGGGGAATGGACTGAACCTGAGTGCGATTGGCGACATCAACAATATAAGCAGCACCTTAAAGGGCAAAGCCGTCGCGCTGGAAACGCTGGATGGCAGCATCAATAACATCACATTGGCTAACCCACTCGGCACTAACAGCATTGGCCTGAAAAACGTTCAGACGGGAAGCATTGCTGCAATTACGGCAGGACAATCCTTAACACTTAACTCGGGTAACAACATCTTGCTTCAGGGTGCCTCACTTTCATCTGGTGGGGATCTTTTGATGAGCGCGTGGGGTGACATTGCTGTAAGTGCAAATCAGATTGCCAGCACCTCCGGTATTAACGGGCGCATGGGTAACACACCGGCACAGACAGATATCTTAAGCAATCAGAACAGTGAAGTGAGTGCAGGTGGCAGTTTGGTTATGGATGCCGGACGCAATCTTGCTGTTACCGCCAGTTCTGTCACTGCCGCAGGGAATGCAACGCTCATCGCGGAAAATGACCTTCAGCTCAATGCAGGCCAGCTCAGTCAAAATACGCAGAAGGGCAACAATGAGTCGCATAGTTCCTCTGCCGACCGTACCTCAGTGACATCCGGGGGCAACCTGTCACTTTCAGCAGGCCATGACCTCACCAGTCAGGCAGCGGTTCTGAAATCAGGCAAAGATGCATCTCTTCAGGCTGGTCGTGACATCAATCTAAACGCGGAAGACTCAGTATCTGGCAACAGCGAACGCAGCAGTAACAAAATCATTATCAACGAAGCCGTGCGGCAGCAGGGTACTGAAATCACCAGCGCAGGCAGCACTTCCCTTACGGCTGGTCGCGACATCACCAGCCAGGCCAGTAACATCACAGCCGACCAGGACCTGTCTCTGAAAGCCGGTCGTAACGTGGATCTCACCACCTCTACCGAAAGCGACTATGCGTACCGCGAAGAGACCAAAACCAAAAAAGGCTTCCTGAAGAAAACCACCACGCACACCATTCAGGAAGACAGCGTCACCCGCGAAAAGGGCTCACAGCTGAGCGGCAACACGGTCTCTGTGATTGCCGGAAACGACCTCACCGTACAGGGTTCTTCCATTGCCGGTGACAAAGGTGTCGCACTCAGTGCAGGCCATGACCTGAATATCGTCACCGCCACCAACACCGAATCGACCTACAGCCTCAAAGAGGTGAAGAAGAGCGGCCTGATGGGCGGCGCACTCGGTCTCAGCTACGGCAAACAGTCGGCGAAGAGTGAACGCAACGGCGAGCAAGTCACGCAGAGCGATGCGCGCAGCTTGGTGGGCGCAGGCAACGGTGCGGTGACCCTGACGGCAGGCAACAACGCGCTGATTAAGGGCAGTGACGTGGTCGCGGGCGGTCAGAACGGCGACATCAGCGTAACGGCGAAGAACATCGCCATCGTGGCCGGTCAGGATCAGGTTCGCGAAACCGCGAAACAGGAGTCAAAAAGCAGCGGGTTTGGCCTGAGCCTGAACCTGGGGCCGCTGGACACGGTGCGCAACCTGCGCGACATCATGAGCAACACCAACTCGGTGTACGACCAGGTCAAGCAGGTGGGTAACGAGTTTGGCGCCAGCGCGCTGGATTCACCCGCACCGGGCCCGACCTATGGTCGTTCAGACAGCAAAGCCATCCAGAACACTGAAAGCGTCTATCAGAGTGGCAGTACGCTGAATGCCGCCGGCAACCTGACGCTGACGGCCCGTGGCGATGCGGATACGGCCACCGGCAACATTCTGGTCGAAGGCAGCAGCCTGAACGCTGGCGGTAAAGCCTCGCTGGACGCCACGCATAATATCGACATCACCAGCGCCGCCGACAGTCAGAAGGCGGCCAGCAGCAGTAGCAGCAAGAACTGGTCGGCGACGACCTCCGCCTCAATAGGTGCGCTGGCGCGCAGCGGCGGCGGTTCACCAAACAACGGATCGGCGGGCACCAATTACGGCTCCAAAAACAGCCAGATGAACGGCGACAGCAGCATTTTCACGCAGCACACGTCATCGATTACCGCTGGCAGCGTTGACGTGACCAGCCACAAAGGCGACATCGCGATTACCGGCTCAACGCTGACCGGCACCACCGGCGTTTCACTGAACGCTGAACAGGGCAACGTCAGCGTCGCCGCGGGGGAAGACCGTCAGCAGACGTCGGCCAGCGGATCGGACCATGCCATTGGCGATCTGGGTGGCGACGGCTACAGCGGAACCGTGGGTGTGGGCCACAACAGCTGGAAAAACGCCAGCGCGGGCACGCAGCAGAACACCGTGCGCAGCGGGATCGTCAGTACGCTGGGTAACGTGACCGTTAACGCGGCTAAAGACGTCAACCTGCAGGGCGCAGACGTCTATGCCGGCAATGCGCTGAACGTTAACGGCGAAAACGTCCACCTCGACCCGGCGAAAGACACGCACGACGCCAGCAGCAGCAGTAAATCCTCGCAGTATGGCATCACCGCGCAGGTCTCCGGCTACGGCGTGAGCATGGCACAGGCGGCTGACAAGCTCGCTCAGTCGCACAAACAGAGTGACGATCCGCGCCTGCAGGCCATTTATTCCGCGCAGGCGGCCATGACCGCGCTGTCGGCGTATACCCAGAACACCGCAGCCGTCAAAGTCACCGTCAGCGCCACCGCAGGCAGCAGCCATCAGTCCGTGGAGCAGAGCAGTACGCAGCAGAGCGGCAGCGTGCTGAAAGCGGGCGGCGACGTAGCGGTGACGGCGAAGCAGGACATCACCGGTGAAGGCGTCAAAATCAGCGGCGACAACGTCTCCCTGAGTGCGGGCCGCGATATCGCTCTGAGCAGCGCCACGGACAGCAGCAGCCAGAAATCGAGCAGCGGGGGCAGCAAGTATGGCGTCGGCGTGGGCTTTGGCCTCGGCGGCAGCCAGAACGGCTTCTCCATTGAACTGGCCGCCAGCCAGAACAGCGCAAACGGCAACGGCAGCAGCATTACTCACCACAACAGCGAAGTGACCGCCGCAGGCGACCTGAAGGTGAAAGCCGGTCAGGACGTGACGCTGAAAGGCGCGAACCTCAACGGTCATCACGTCGACCTCGACGCGGGACGTAATCTGGAGATTGCCAGCCAGCAGGACCGTGCGAGCTACGACAGCCATCAGAGCTCATCCGGCTTCAGCGCCAGCATCTGCGTGCCGCCAATCTGTGCGGGCGTACCGGTGCAGGGCAGCGCCAGCATGAGCGGCAGCAAAATTTATAACGATTTTGATTCTGTACAGCAGCAGAGCAGCATCAGCGCGGGTGACGGTGGCTACAACATTTACGTCGGCAACCATACGCAGCTGGATGGCGCGGTCATCGCCTCCTCCGCAACGCCGGACAAAAACCACCTCAGCACCGGTACGCTCGGCTGGACCGATATTGAAAACCACGCCAATTCCGGCGGCAATGGCTTCAGCGTGGCCGTCAGCGGCAGCATGGGTAAAACCACCACGCCAGCGTCTGACAGCTTCATCAACAACATTCCGAAATCCGGGGAGCCACAGCCGTCGGGTGGCAACTCGCTGCCGATGGGCACGCTGCAGCAGACGAAGGACCGGGCAAGTTCTACCACCTACAGTGCCATCTCGCCGGGAACGATTGAGATCCGCAACCCGGATGCCCAGAAGCAGGACGTATCGCAAATCAGCCGCGACACTGCCGCAGCGGAGAATGCGCTGAAGGATAAGTTTGATGCGCAGAAGGCGGAAGACAGCCTGGCTGTTCAGCGAGAGATGGCGGTACTGGGGCAGCAGGCTATCCAGCAGACCTTCGACGCGCTCAAGAAGCAGGAGAAAGAGCAGGAGAGAGAGAAGCTTAAAACTGATGCCGCGTTCAATGGACTCTCAGACGCGGATAAGAAAAAAACGCTCGATGATTTTGATCAGAAAGTTGAAGAGAAGTACGGCGTCGGTTCTGACCTGCAGATTGCGGCACAGGCCATCAGCGGGCTGTTTGCCGGGCTGGCGGGCGGCAACGTCAGCGGTGCGGTAGCGGCAGGTGCCGCGCCACTACTGGCGCAGATGGTCAAGCAGGTGTCGCAGGGTAACGAGCCAATGCGCGTCCTGCTGCATACGCTGGCATCGGGTCTGATTGCAAAAGCGCAGGGCGGTAGCACCATTGGCGGTGCGGCGGGCGGACTGACGGCCGGATTGCTCGGCTACAACGATGCGCTTAGTCACCTGCTGTACGGCAAGGATGCATCAGCGTTGTCAGCCGATGAAAAGATGCTGGTCGCAAACATTGTCACGCTGGCGGGTGCAGCTGCCGGCGGCGCGGTTGATGGCAGTGCCGGAGCAGGTAGTGGGGCTTCTGCAGGCAGGACTGAGGTTGAGAATAATACGCTGACTCTTAAGCAGAACCAGGCACGTGCTCACGAAATGGCTCTGTGCGGGGGCAAATCTGATTGTGAAAATACTGTCATTGAAAAGTACAAAAAATTAAACGCAGAACAGCATCAGAGCGTGGTTGGATGCACTGGCGCTAAGGATTGTGTCAACAAAGCTAATGAAGTTAGCCAATTAATGACGGATTATGCCAATCGCACAAGCGAGTTACTGGAAAAATCCCGTCTTAATGGCAGACTAAGTGCGGAAGAACAGGACGAACTATCTGTCCTCCAGGTGACTTCGGTTCAGCTGGAAGCAGATCGGTTGGCTGCTATTCACAATGCATTGATGTCGGGGGACTCGCCAGAAGCGAAGCAGCTTGCTATAAATTCTCTGATTCAGGCTGCTGGTACCAGTGCTGCGGGGATTGCGACGGGGGTTGGAAAAAGCAATACAAATGCTACTAAAGGTAGCTCGATACCAGTATCTGAACCTGTAACTGCAAGTAATGGTCTAATTTATAAATCAAATCCCAAGCACACCTTGGGGCAACAAGGTAATAGGCCAAATGCTGGAATAGAGCCAAGCAACTCTCTGGCTCTTTTTGAGCAATCAATTCCAAGCACCAAACAGTATTCTAATAAAGAGGTTAGATTTGCAGTTGACAGTGAAGGCAATGTACATAGATTCGAAGGAACTAATGGTCAATATCATTGGAATGGCAGTACAGGTGACAAAAATGCACTTAGAAGTGACCAGATACCAAGTGCCGTTCAGAAAGAGTTAGGAGTGAAAATAAAATGATCTATGGTGACCCTTTTACATTTGCACTTCAGTTTGACGTTGTTGATTCCTGGAATGCACCCGGGGACATATGGAAAAATGGAATGTTCGCCATTTATATTGATGGAAAAAGAATTTTCAGTGTTGTGGATGTTTTCGAATTAGCCACAACCTTATCATTTTATTCCAAGTCGAATATTGAAGAGTTAAAAGAGAACAACACACTAAGTTCTGCAAGTGAGGTTTTCAAGAATGCTCAAGAATACTTCCTGGGTGATGAAGAAGTGCTTATTGATGGGTTATTAGATTTAACTTGCACTGCAATGGAAGATAACTGTTGCTACCTTTACTTCCTTAAGACCAGCAATGGAGACAGATTGGTTTGGCGGTCTGAAAACGGGGGGGAAATAAATAATATCACTCTTCCGAAAGGCAACGTTTTAAATGTGATCAATCAATTGGAACAATCATTTTAAAATGCTGTTTTTGAATAATAGCTGCGAAGCAGTACTCAGGCGCTGAACTGTGATAAAAGTGCTATTAAACTGGCGAAGATTTGGTGTTGACTGCCAAGTAAAGCTAGATGTGCCACGAATCAAGTCGTGGCCGGAGTAGTTTAAACAGGATTAAGGATTGAAAATGTTCGGTATGTAAGGATTTAGATTGTGCATGTTAATAAAGTGAACAAATCCCGCAGGCTTTACCGCAGCGAAAACACAACGGCGCGTCATCACTCGAATAACCCTGGCGGGGATTATCGCTGGGAGAGAAACAAAAAAAGAGCTTCCGATGAAGATTTACCTCTGCGGGCATCAATGCATGGTAAGCAGCATCGTGGCCGAGATTATTCACCGTTGTTCCATTTTCTGCTGAGTAAAATTGGACAACGTTGGGATGTGGTGTTTAGCGAAGCGGTAAAACGTCTAGATCGAGCGGATCCTATTTTCTGGATGGTTGCTCAACATGAACATCAGCAGCGGGATATCGTGTGCTGTGGTGATTTCAGCTTTTATCCGGGTTTGTTTATTGATGAACAGGGGTTATTGCAACAGGTCGATCCTCAGGTAACAGCCGAAGATCTTCCGGTGACGTGCCGCTGTTGCACGCATACATTTATCGGTATATCGGTGCCATGGAGAGAGGCTTAATTGTTTTAGTATTCAGGTAGAGAGAGACATAAAACAACAGTAATGATGTTTTCATTACTTAACACATAATTTAACATAATAAGTATTTAACGAACCTTTATTGTAGCACCCCAATAGTAATGTCCGCTTGTGGCTCAATAAACATGACCGCGTTATGGTACCTCTCACAGAGTCGTTTTCAGTCAGTAAAACTACCGGGAGGCTTGCCGTGATCGCAGATAGCTCAGGGGTATTTACGTTGAAAGAGATTAACCGCGTCAAAGTCATTCAGGATGTTATCGAGCGCCGCCTCACCACGCATCGCGCTGCAGAACTCCCTGAAATCAGTGACAGGCAATGCCGCCGGCTTCTGGTGCGCTACCGCGAAGAAGGTCCGCTCGGTATGTCTCACAAGCGCCGTGGTATGCGTGGTAACCGGCAGCTCTCGCCGGGACTGGCTGAACTGGCGCTGGAACTTATCAGGACACGCTACGCTGATTTTGGCCCCACGCTGGCGTGCGAGAAGCTTGAAGAACTGCACGGTTTGCGCCTGGGTAAAGAGACTGTTCGCCGGATTATGACGCGGGCTGGCCTCTGGATCCCTCGCAAGCAAAGAGCGCCTCGGATCCCGCAACCCCGTTACCGCCGTCCTTGCACGGGCGAGCTCATACAGATTGACGGCTGCGATCATGACTGGTTCGAAGGCCGCGGTCCCGCATGTACTGCTCTGGTTTATGTTGATGACGCGACCTGCCGGATTATGGAGCTCCTGTTCGTTAAATCGGAGTCCACCTTCTCGTATTTTGAAGCAACGCGGCGCTATATTCTGAAACACGGGAAGCCCCTTGCGTTGTACAGCGACAAAGCGGGCGTTTTCAGGGTTAACAACAAAAGTGCGACCGCCGGTGATGGCCACACGCAGTTTGGCCGGGCGATGTATGAGCTGAACATTCAGACGATCTGTGCTGAGACCAGCGAGGCTAAAGGCCGCGTGGAGCGTGCCCATCTGACTCTGCAGGATCGCCTGGTCAAAGAGTTCAGACTTCATGGGATCAGCTCAATTGAAGAAGCCAATGCGTTTGCCGGAGGATATATTGCGGATTACAACCGGCGCTTCGGGAAAGTGCCAAGACACGACTTTGATGTTCACCGCCCACTGGAAGCCGATGATGATCTGAACCTTATTCTGTCCGTCCGGGAAAAGCGTAAGGTGTCTAAATCACTGACGGTGCAGTACGATAAAATGCTGTATCTGATCCAGGACAACGAATACAGTCGCCGCGCTTTGGGTAAATATATCGACGTCTACCATTACCCTGACGGAAAAAAAGAGCTTCGTCTGAACGGCATTACACTTCCCTACTCTACCTACGACCGGCTGTCGGAAATTGACCAGGGTGCGATAGTCGATAACAAGCGGCTTGGCAGAGCGCTGGAATTAATCCAGCTGGTGCAGGAAAAGCGAGATGACACCCGCTCCCAGTAAGTACCTGCCGGTGACGGGCCTTCACGACGCCGCCCGAAATCTGCAGAGAAAAAATCTCAGCGTTCGCTGGATCAGAATGACATCCTTAATGCGCTCAAACAGCTTCAGTCCCGCTCAGAAGATATATTTGGCAAAAAGCCCGGGAGCTGATGTGAATAAAACCTGTATTTCACCATGTAATATCTTCGGGCCATTCCCAGTCGGTATTATTTATCAGGCTCAGCATTTTTACGTCCTGTTTTTCTCTGGTGTAATGTGCCCAGAATGAATCCAGAGAATTCATGATTTTATTAAGCTGTTCCTTTCTGTTTTCTGATGACTGGTTAATAAAATAACAGCACCGGCTGTCAATACTATCTTCAATCCAGTCGAAATCGGAATTGGAGGCATTTTTTGCGCTTCTTGTGATCTCTTCAAAACGATCGGGTGAAAATTGTTTTAGCGCAGATTCAATAATGAATTCAAAAGCATACATAACAGACAGTTTTGACTTGTCAGTTTCAATGTAACTCATTGAAATTCTGAGCATGGCTGCCTGAAGCAGCACGAGAGGCCAGAGTAATTCAACACCATAAAGCTGATAGGTTTCGCTGAAATCGTAGAGATATTCTTCAGTTCGCCGCTGGCCTTCCCGTGCCTTACGAATGTCATAAGCCAGTGCAAGTATGAAGCCTTCTTTGTTCTTTATGAGAGGACTTTCGTCCACAATATAATGAATACATTCATAAAGTTCATTCAGTGATGCTTTGTCACCCCAGAATACAATTCCAGCATTATTGGGAGTCAGATCAAACCGGAACATAAACTTAACCTTCTCATTAAATAAATGATGAAAAGTCTATCAGTAAAACATACCAAGGACATTTCAATTGAGCCTGAAAACGGTCAATTTAATTGAGGTTTGACATTTATTGAGAATCCAATTTGATAATGTCACTTTTGGGAATGCGGATGTTTTCCTGGACTGTTATGTTGTGATCCCCAGATGCTGCCGGTAACTTACCGGACTCATTGCACCTAATGATATTTTGATCCGGCTCTCGTTGTACCAGCGTATGTACCTGTCCAGGAAGCACATAAAATCTTCCAGCGTTATACCCGCCCAGCTTCTGCCGTAGTACATTTCATTTTTGACCCGCCCGAAGAAGCCTTCACACGCTGCATTATCCGACGAGCAACCTTTGCGCGACGGAGATGCGGATGTTTTCCTGGACTGTTATGTTGTGATCCCCAGATGCTGCCGGTACTTTACCGGACTCATTGCACCTCATGATATTTTGATCCGACTTTCGTTACACCAGCGTATGTCCCTCTACAGGAAGCACATAAAATCTTCCAGCGTTGTGCCCGCCTTTCCCTCAAAGATCTTTGCCAAGGTTATGCGTATTTCCGCGTACTTAGCGTTTTCTGGGTTTTAATTCACTGGGTTAGTCGCCGTATTCCTTAAAAATTCGAAACCATCGAACAAGCTGTTTAACGGACGGATAGCCCAACTCCCTGACAACAACTGTCAGCCTTTTTCCATATCCGAAATAAAGCTCCACAGCCCGGATACGATTTTCATATGAGTGCATGAATTATCTCCTGAGGTCCAGGAAATCGTCCGCATCTCCGTCATGCAGCCGGAACGACAGTTCTGAGGTTTAACC
Source organism: Pantoea sp. EABMAA-21 (assembly GCF_030053335.1). Taxonomy (NCBI): domain Bacteria; kingdom Pseudomonadati; phylum Pseudomonadota; class Gammaproteobacteria; order Enterobacterales; family Erwiniaceae; genus Pantoea; species Pantoea sp. EABMAA-21. The sequence continues at coordinate 912 of NZ_JASGBX010000021.1, read as the reverse complement.
CTATTGCCGATTGGGCTGATTTCACTTAAGGAAAAATCCGCAAATGTGACGTCGATCAGGAAAATTCATGAATATGAACCATATTTTATAGAATAAAACTCTGCACACAAGTCACCCGGCGGCAGACCGTTAGTTAACTAAGGAGACCGGCATGAACGAAGATCGTATTAGCGGAAATTGGAAGCAGTTCAAGGGCAAAGTGAAGGAACAATGGGGCAAGCTGACCGATGACGACATGGACGTGGCAGAAGGTAAGCGCGACCAGTTGGTTGGTCGTATCCAGGAACGCTACGGTTACGGCAAGGAGCAGGCGGAAAAAGAGTTGAAAGACTGGGAAGACTCTAATAAGTATCACTGGTAGATCTCTGGCTTTTGAATAAAAACCGGCGACCTGCCGGTTTTTTTATGCAAGGAACCCATCGCGCACGGCAGGCTGCGCTTTGTGTTATTCAATCCAGTAGAGGTTTTATCCCTGACCTGGCACTGTTCGACAAACAGCGGTCTACGCTCAGTTGCCTCGATAAGTTGAATATCCATACTGACTGAGTAGCAACGGGATATGATAGTGCTGATCAGCGTCAGTAAGACTGAACATCACCGGGATCTCAGGGAAAAAGGTCGGCTGATCGTGTTTTTTGTAATAGTCACCGGTTTTGAAAATCACGCGGTATACGCCTGTCTGTGCCTTCTGATCTGCCGGGTAGAGCGCCGTAATGCGTCCCTGCCCGTCAGTGGTTCCCTGACTTAACCTGATCCATTCCTCCCCCTGCTTTCTGTCCAGCTCGACCTCGATCCCTGCCGTCGGCACGCCGGTCTGGAGATTCAGCACGTGCACTGGAGTTGCCCCCGCTAAAACGGACACGGTTAATTTATAGCTAGCAGCGAACTTCTGTATTCCCTTGGTGACTGCAT
>NZ_JASGBX010000020.1:0-104769 GCF_030053335.1 Pantoea sp. EABMAA-21 | reverse complement strand
CCAGTGACATACGGATTAACAGTCCGCCGTTCTACCGACTGAACTACAGAGGAATCGTGTGAACGAGGCGCATATTAGCGATGCCGATCCCCAATGTCAAAGCCCGATCGCACACTTCTGGTTTAAGTGCGCGTAAAAGCAGCGGAATGCTGTTTTTCTGCCTTGAACGTTCAGATTTCAAACTGCCAGCAAGATCTCACTTTAAGCGCATTTCCTTTGAGATGTTAGATGCATGTCAAAGTTTTGTTATTTGCCGATTTTAAAACAATCATTTCAGTGCTTTTATGATGAAAATTTCAAATGCTGATCAGATGAAACAAATGAACTGCTTATCATCACGGGTGAAATCAGTTTTGGCGTCTGAAACAGCATTTCGAAAATAACCTTTTGATAAGTAGATAGTTGCAGGAAAGAGCAGTACCGAAACGATAGCGTTAGACCAGAAGCCTTACCTCTACAACCAGATAAATAACGCCAGTGCCGTTGAGTGAATGTAAAAAATATTTTTCATTCGTCGTATCAGCCCAACTGAGCATGTTAACGAATAAGAAGGGTTACCTATGAAATTCAAAAAAGCGTTAGTGACTTCCCTGTTAGCTTGCATGTTACCTGCCGCTGTTATGGCAAAAGACCTTCAGGTGGGCGTCTCTATGGCGCTGTTTGACGATAACTTCCTGACCATTCTGCGCACCGCGATGCAGAAAGAGATGACCAAAGATGGCGTTAAGGGTCAGGTCGAAGATGCGAAGGGCGACGTCTCCCAACAGCTGCAACAAATTCAGAACTTCATCGGTCAGGGCGTTGACGCCATTATCGTTAACCCAGTGGATACCAATGCCGTCAAACCTTTGATGGATGCGGCCTCTAAAGCGGGTGTGCCGCTGATCTTTGTTAACCGCAAACCGGCAGGTGAATTGACCGACAAAATGGCTTACGTCGGCTCTGACTCCGAATTAGCGGGCCGTCTGCAAATGGAAGCGCTGGCAAAAGCGATGAACGGTAAAGGCAACGTCGCCATTTTGATGGGCGATCTGGCTAACGAATCCACTCGTGACCGCACCAAAGGTGTTGAAGCGGTGGTGGCTAAATATCCTGGCATCAAAGTGGTGCAGAAACAGACCGCGAAATTCACCCGTAATGACGCGGTGGACGTAGTGAGTAACTGGATGACCGCAGGCGATGACATTCAGGCGATTGCTTCAAACAACGATGAAATGGCGATCGGTGCGCTGCAGGCGCTGGGCAAAAACCCGAACCACATCCTGATTGCGGGCGTGGATGGTACACCGGATGCGTTGCAGATGCTGAAGAACGGCAAGATGGTCGCCACTGTATTCCAGGATGCTAAAGGTCAGGGTGAAGGCGCCGTACAGACTGCCGTGAAACTGGCGAAAGGCGAGAAAGTGGAGAAGGTGATTAACATCCCTTACCAGCTGATCACCAAAGACAACATGGCGCAGTTCGAATCTCGTAACCAGAAATAATCGTTCCCGACTCAGCCGTACGGAGGTGATGTATGACCGCTTTTGCGCTTGAAGCCGAAGGCATCAGCAAGTTCTTCCCCGGAGTGAAGGCACTCGACAATGTCTCACTACGCATTAAACCGGGGTCGGTACATGCCCTGATGGGTGAAAATGGCGCGGGCAAATCCACTTTAATGAAATGCCTTATCGGGATGTACCGTCCCGATAAGGGCACCATTCGCATTAAAGGGGAGCCGGTGCAGTTTCAGGACACCATGGATGCGCTGCGTTCTGGCATCTCCATGATCCACCAGGAACTGAATCTGGTGCCTTACATGACTGTGGCTGAGAACATCTGGCTGGGTCGCGAACCGATGAAGTACGGCTTTGTTGACCACGCGTTGCTGAACAAGCAAACGCAGGAATTACTCAACAAACTCAATATCCGTTTAAAAGCCGATCGTATGGTTGGCGAGCTGAGTATCGCTGCTCAGCAGATGGTGGAAATTGCCAAAGCGGTGTCGTGGAACTCCGACATTGTGATTATGGACGAACCGACCTCGGCACTGACGGAAACCGAAGTGGCGCATCTGTTCACCATCATCCGCGACCTGCGTGCGCAGGGTAAAGCCATCATCTATATCAGTCACAAGATGGATGAGATTTTCACCATCACCGATGAGATCAGCATATTCCGCGACGGCACCTGGGTGGGTAGCAACAGCACTTCCGAGTTTACCCGTCAGTCATTAATTACCCAGATGGTGGGGCGTGAACTGACGCAGCTGTTCCCGAAATTCAATGGTGAAATCGGTGAGGAAGTGCTGACGGTGCGCAACCTTACCTGTAAAGACCGTTTCACCGATATCAACTTTACGGTACGTAAGGGTGAAATCCTCGGTGTTGCCGGTCTGGTGGGGGCGGGACGCAGTGAAGTGATGGAAAGTTTGTTCGGGATGGAAAGCTTCGACAGCGGTGAAGTGCTGATCGATGGCGTGCCGGTCAAAATCGATTCGCCTTCCACGGCGATTGAGAAGGGCATGGCGTTCCTGACCGAAGACCGTAAAAAGTCCGGCTTATTCCTGGTGTTGTCGGTGATGGAGAACATGAGCATCGTCAACATGCCGGATTATGTCAGTAAAGCCGGTTTCGTTAGCCACATGAAGATGGCACAGGACTGCATGGAGCAGATCCGCAAGCTCAATATTAAAACGCCGACCATGGATCAGATCATCAACAACCTTAGTGGCGGTAACCAGCAGAAGGTGCTGATTGCGCGCTGGCTGCTGGCTCAACCGAAGATTCTGATCCTCGATGAACCGACGCGCGGTATTGACGTCGGGGCAAAAGCCGAGATTTACCGCTTAATCAGCGAACTGGCAAACCGTGGCGTGGCCATCATTATGGTCTCGTCGGAGTTGCCGGAAATTCTGGGCATGAGCGACCGCGTGATGGTTATGCACGGCGGACGTATAACTGGCATCCTCGATAAAGAAGAGGCCAATCAGGAAACCATTTTGTCGTTGGCATCCGAGTGAGGCGCGAGACATCTATGAGTAACGTAAAAATTACGGCCCCGCAGGCCGCGGAATCGACATCCTTCTTTGGCAACCTGCGCCATAAGTTGCCGAAAGATACCGGCATCTTTGTGGTGATGTTGGGTATTGCCTTAATCTTTGAGATTGCGGGCTGGTACGTTCGTGACCAATCTTTCCTGCTCAACACCAACCGTCTGGTATTGATTGTTTTACAGGTGGCGATCATCGGCATCATTGCGGTGGGCGTGACCCAGGTCATCATCACCACGGGGATTGACCTGTCGTCTGGTTCGGTGATTGCACTGACGGCGGTAGTGGCGGCCAGTCTGGCACAAACCTCTGACAGCCTGACACCGATGTATCCGTCACTGGTTAACCTGCCTGCCGTCATTCCGATTGTGGCCGGTATTGGTGTAGGTTTGCTGTGCGGGGTCATGAACGGTTTCCTGATTACCAAAACCGGGATCCCTCCATTTATCGCCACACTGGGCATGATGGTGTCGGCGCGTGGTCTGGCGCAGTATTACACGCAAGGTAACCCGATCAGCTTCCTGTCAGATGGTTTTACCTCCATCGGCCAGGGCGCGATGCCGGTGATCATCTTCCTGGTGGTGGCCTTCCTGTTCCACATCGCCCTGAAGCATACCCGTTACGGTAAGTATGTGTATGCAATTGGCGGCAACATGACTTCGGCCAAAGTGTCAGGGATCAATGTTAATAAATACCTGATCATCGTCTATACCATCGCGGGTGCGCTCTCTGGCCTGGCGGGTGTGGTGCTGGCGGCGCGCGTCAGTAGCGGCCAGTCAAGTATGGGTATGGCGTACGAGTTGGATGCGATTGCCGCAGCCGTTATCGGCGGTAGCAGCCTGATGGGCGGCGTGGGTCGCATCACCGGGACGCTGATTGGTGCGGTGATTCTGGGTCTGATTAAGAGCGGATTCACCTTCGTGGGTGTGGATGCTTACGTGCAGGACATCATTAAAGGCATCATCATTGTCGCCGCAGTGTCCATAGATATGCATAGAAACCGTAAAAAGAGATAGTACTTCCTGATTGCAGGGCGCACTGTGTGCGCCCTCAAGGACATTTTGCTCCGTTGTTCACAATAAGTTTTCCCACTGGTTGATCCTGCTCCTTTCCCCGCGTTTGCTTTCGTTCTGACCGTTTTAGGTCATTTTCTGTGAGTTATGCACCACTGCGACGCTTTCGGTCATCACTTTTTTGCACATCTGCCACGCAAGTTGCGCACCATGGTGGTGCATTTCGATTTATTTTTAATCACTCTGTGTCATGTGCTCAGCTTATTAACTCTTAAGAGGTAATCAGAAAGGCTTATTTTCCGTGCCGTTAGGAATATTCTGGCACTGCTTTTTCACGCTCCGAATAAACCTGGCCTGCATATTGCAACTTCATGAACACAAGCCAGCAGGCTGAGACACCCAAACGGGTTATTCGGGGATTGACGGAGGCAATATGAATTTAAGACGACTGAAGTACTTTGTAAAAATCGTCGATATCGGCAGCCTGACTCAGGCAGCAGAAGTGCTGCACATCGCGCAGCCTGCGCTTAGCCAGCAAGTTGCGACGCTGGAAAACGAACTCGATCAGCAGTTACTGATTCGCACCAAACGTGGCGTAACACCAACCGAGGCGGGCAAAATTCTTTATGCTCATGCTCGTACGATTCTGCGCCAGTGTGAACAGGCGCAAACGGCTGTCATCAACGCGGGCCAGGCGTTAAATGGTCAGGTATCAATTGGTCTGGCACCGGGCACCGCCGCTTCTTCGTTGACGATGCCGCTGCTGCAAACGGTGCGGGAACAATTCCCGGATGTACTGGTGTATCTGCATGAGAATAGCGGCACCTCTTTAAATGAAAAAGTGATGAACGGTCAGTTGGATATGGCGGTGCTGTATGACCGTGCGCCGACAGCCGGCATTAACAGCATTCCATTGATGAAAGAAGAGTTGTATCTGGTCGGTGCGACCGCATGCCCGGGCGCTACCGTTGATCTCGCCGACGTGGCGCAGATGAATTTGTTCCTGCCGCGTGACTACAGCGCGGTGCGCAAACGTGTTGATGAAGCATTCTCGCTGCGTCGTCTGAGCGCAAAAATCATCGGTGAAATCGAGTCAATCTCAACCCTGACCGCCGCGGTTTCCAGCGGTATGGGTGTGACCGTTCTGCCGGAATCAGCGGCTCGCGCCCTGGTGAGTTCAACTCACGCGTGGATGGCACGTATTAACAGCCCATCGCTGAATCTGCCGCTCTCGCTGAATATCTCTGCGCGCTTGCCACTGTCACCTTCCGCGCAGGCAGTGAAAAACATCCTGCTGTCACTGCTGAATAAGCCGATGACGGAAGAGCGCGAGTTGATGCTGGTCGGTTAATCCCTTCTTCTTTACCCCAGCTATCTACGGCTGGGGTAACCCCTTCACGCTTTAACACCCGCAAACGCGTCGAGATAAATCACCCTCCTTATTACTATTCCGCATAACACACCGTTTTTTATTATTTCCTGCAATGACACCAACTTCATAACATGGACGAAACAGGGCAGGGAACAGGAGAAAAGGGTGTGAATTTCCAGCAACTTAAAATTATACGTGAAGCTGCACGTTGCGAATTCAACCTGACAGAAGTGGCGAACACGCTGTTTACCTCACAATCCGGGGTTAGCCGCCATATTCGTGATTTGGAAGATGAACTCGGCGTCGAGATCTTCATTCGTCGCGGCAAGCGATTGCTGGGCATGACGGAACCGGGCAAGGCGCTGTTAACCATTGCTGAACGCATTCTTGATGAAGCAGGCAAAGTGCGTCGCCTGGCGGATGTGTTTACCAATGAAACCAGCGGCGTGCTAACGATTGCTACCACGCATACGCAGGCCCGCTATAGTCTGCCGCGTGTGATCAAAGCATTCCGACAGCTCTATCCTAATGTGCGTCTTGAACTCAATCAGGGTTCACCGCAGGAAATTGTGGCCATGCTGTTGGCGGGTGAAGCTGATATTGGTATTGCCTCCGAGCAACTGGTGAACAACAGCAGCCTTGCGGCTTTCCCGTGGTTTAGCTGGCACCACTCGTTATTGGTGCCGCACGACCATGAACTGTTACAACATCAGCCGATCACGCTGGCTAGCCTGAGTCGCCATCCCTTGATTACCTATCGTCAGGGGATCACGGGTCGCTCGCGTGTTGACCGTGCGTTCCAGGCGGCGGGACTTAAGCCGGATATCGTGCTCAGCGCGCAGGACTCCGACGTGGTGAAAACCTATGTTGAGTTGGGACTCGGCGTTGGCATCCTGGCTGATCAGGCGTGCGACATTTATGAAGGTGAAGATTTGGTGAAAATCGACACCCATCATCTGTTCGATGCCAACACCGTATGGCTGGGATTGAAGCGCGGCCAGTTACAGCGCAATTATGTCTGGCAGTTCCTGGAACTGTGTAACGCCAATCTGTCGCTGGAAGAGATCAAGCGTCAGGCGCTTTCCTATGAAACGGAATCTGAACCTGCTATCGATTTCCAGATTTGATGCAGTGGTCGTCATAAATGGCGACCACACATTTCCTACAGGGTGCGCATTCCTGCGCGCCTGGCCTCAAACCGCAGCGTAATCAATGACGCATTTATGCACAGCATAAAATTTCTTTTGGCGCGCTAAAACACATCCTGGCCCGGTTTCCACCCCTTAGAAAAACATCCTGCACTGCTGCGCCACGTTACAGTGAAATGAACAGGATAAAGGGGATGAAAATGTCGCGGATTCAACTAAAAGATGCAGAACTGTTACGCCAGCAGGCGTTGTTTGGCGGGCGCTGGCAGGACGCGCACGCCGGGGCCACGCTGCCGGTGATTGATCCCTCCACTCAGCAACAGATTGCCACTATTCCGGCACTGGGTGCAGCCGAAACCGAGCAGGCAATAGATTATGCTGAGTCGGTGCGTGTCAGCTGGGGCAAAACCCCGAACGCGTCACGCGCGGCACTGCTGGATAAATGGCATCAGCTGATTCTCGATAACGCGGACGATCTGGCGATCATCATGACCGCCGAGCAGGGCAAACCGCTGGCAGAGGCCAAAGGTGAGGTGTTGTACGGTGCCAGCTTTGTTAAATGGTTCGCTGAAGAGGCACGCCGCATCTATGGCGATACCATTCCGGCGCCCAGTGAAGACCGCCGCATTCTGGTTCTGAAACAACCCGTTGGCGTGGCCGCAGCGATTACGCCGTGGAATTTCCCGATTGCGATGATTACCCGCAAAGTGGCACCTGCGCTGGCCGCCGGTTGCCCGATCATCGTTAAACCTTCTGAGTTGACGCCGCTGTCGGCTCTGGCACTGGCGGTGCTGGCAGAGCGGGCAGGTTTTCCCTCTGGCGTACTTCAGGTGCTCACCGGATTACCCACCGAGATCGGCAGCACGCTGACTGCCAGCCGCACGGTGCGCAAAATCTCCTTTACCGGATCCACGCGCGTCGGCCAATTGCTGATGCAACAAAGTGCAGACAGCATTAAACGCCTTAGCCTGGAACTGGGCGGTAATGCGCCACTGATTGTGTTTGATGATGCCGATCTCGATGTCACTATCCCTGGCGTCATGGCGAGTAAATTCCGTAATGCCGGTCAGACCTGCGTCTGCGCCAATCGCATTTTGGTGCAACGCGGTATCTATGAGCGTTTCAGCGAGAAACTCCTGGAGGCAGTGGCAACCCTTAAAGTGGGGGATGGCTTTGAACCCAGTAGCACGATTGGGCCACTGATTAACGATCGCGCTGTTGAGAAGGTAAACAGCCATATTGATGATGCGCTTAGTCAGGGAGCGACCTTGCTGCGTGGCGGGATCAGTGCAGCGAATGGCACCTTTGTTGAGCCGACCGTGTTGGGTAATGTCACCAGCAGTATGCGTATTGCGCATGAAGAAACCTTCGGCCCCGTCGCACCGCTTTTTGTCTTCGATACCGAAGAGGAGGCGATACGCATGGCGAATGACACGCCTTATGGATTGGGCGCATATTTCTTTACGGAGAATATACGTCGAGCCTGGCGCGTGGCGGAATCATTAGAATTTGGCATGGTCGGTTTTAATACCGGTGCGATATCTTTAGATGCGGCACCTTTTGGCGGAATTAAATTATCCGGTTTAGGACGTGAAGGTTCACGCTATGGAATTGAAGAGTATCTGGAGCAGAAAACGTTTCATATGGGCAGTTTATAAATGCAGCAATGCGTGTTAAATCGTACCGCTCCAAATAGGTAACCGCGCAATTCATTGCGCATAATGACTTTCATCACCAATTACATTAACAGCGCCGGCAACCTCAGGTTTACGGCGCTGTTTTATTTTGTGCGCGGCGTCATATTTTTCCGGCCCATCACCGTTTTAGTGCAAGTTTCGTGCGAGCTGCACCGTAGAGATGCACGAATTTTGTGAAGTAAATCATCTGTTTATTCCTTCGGCAAATCCGCAAATTTTCCCTCTTCAATACGGCAGAAAATTTTTCTGGGCTGTTTTTTACGCATTTTTATTTTTTACTGGGCTGGCATACTTTCTGCATTAGCTTATTAACGTGACAGATAAATGTAGTGCAAATCGTTAATTGGCGCACATGTGATGGGTGTAACAAATAAGGAATTTTCCATGTTAAGTTTCGACCCTGAAAAAGTTTCCCTCCCGATTGGCCATTATATTGGTGGCCAGCATGTTTCCACCCAGGGCGCGCGTTTTGCCGTAAAAAGGCCATCTGATGGCAAAGTCTATGCCGAGCTGAGCGAAGCCCAGGCCAGCGATGTTGATAGGGCTGTCACCCTGGCCCATGAAGCGCTGAAAACCAGTGGCTGGCGCAGTTGCCCACCACGGCAACGTGGAAAAGTGTTACGCCGCTGGGCGGATCTGATTGAAAGCGATCCGTTACTGGCTCAGCTCGAAGCGCTGGGGTCGACGCGGCCGATCAGCGATGTGGTAAAGCATGAGATTCCGTTTACCGCAGAGGCCATCCGTTTCTACGCTGAGTGCGCAGACAAATACAGTGGCGATCTGTTCCCGACGCAGGAAAGCAGCCTCGGCATGCTGATTTCGGAGCCATACGGCGTGATTGGCGCGATTACACCGTGGAATTTCCCGCTGTCGATGGCCTCGTGGAAATGCGGTCCTGCACTGGCAGCGGGTAATGCCGTGGTGCTGAAACCTTCGGAGCTGACACCTTTCTCTACCGTACGCATGGCGGAACTGGCGCTGCAGGCCGGTTTACCGGCGGGCATTCTGAATATTGTGCAGGGCAGTGGTGCAGTGACCGGCAGCGCGCTGGTCACCCATCCGCTGGTACGCAAAGTCTCGTTCACTGGTTCCACGGTGACGGGCGCACGCATCATGAGTGACGCAGCACAGCATGGCATGAAGCCTGTCACGCTGGAGTTAGGTGGCAAAAGCCCACAGATGGTGTTCGATGATGCGGGCGATATCGATGTCCTGGCACAGCGCATTCTGCGCGGCTTCACCGCCAACGGTGGACAGGCATGCGTCGCGGGTACTCGCTTAATTGTGCAACGTGGCATCGCTCAACCGCTGCTGGATCGCCTGGTGGCGCTATGCCAGCAGCCGCAGCCGGGTGTCACCTGGCAAGACAGCAGCCGTTATGCGCCGCTGATCGATGAGCGCCAGGGCAACAAGGTGGCATCGGTGATCGCCGAAGCCAAAGCGCAGGGCGCAGAAGTGTTAGTGGGCGGCGAGCGTTTTGCGGACACCGACGAAGGTTGGTTCTGGCAGCCTACGCTGTTATGTGGTGTGGCGGCTGATAACCCGGCGGTGCAGCAGGAGATCTTTGGCCCGGTGCTGACGGTGCAGGAGTTCGACAGCGAAGAAGAAGGGCTCGCGCTGGCGGCGCACGAAACCTATGGACTGTGTGCCGGCGTGCATACGCTGAGTCTGCCGCGTGCCATGCGAGCGATGCGTGCCATCGAATCAGGCACCGTATGGATCAACCGCTACGGTCGCTCCGGCGATTTCATTATTCCCACCGGCGGCTTCCTGGGCTCCGGTATTGGCAAGGATCTGGGTCGTCAGGCGTTTCAGGCCTGCCAGCGCCAGAAGAGTGTATTAATCGATTTCTAAATTCACGTATCAGACAACGACGAGGTCGCGTCATGGCACTGTTTAAACCGAAATTCATCACCTTTGATTGCTACGGCACCCTGATTAACTTTGACATGGCAGGAGCGGCAGAGCGCTGCTTCAAAGATCGGGTGTCAGCGCAAGAGATGCTGGCCTTCACCACCGATTTCGCCATCTATCGCCGCGATGAAGTGCTGGGGGCGTGGAAACCTTACTACGACGTCGTCAGCGATGCGTTGGAGCGCACCTGTAAAAAATGGGGCGTGCAGTGGAGCAAAGCCGATAGCGACTTTATCTACACCGATTGCGCCACCTGGGGGCCGCACCCAGACGTGCCCGCGGGACTTGCCAAAGTGGCGAAAGAGTTCCCACTGGTGCTGCTCACCAACTCAATGAACGATTTGATTCCCCATCACGTGCCGCGTCTTGGTGCACCGATCCACATGACCATCACCGCAGAAGAAGTGGGTGCGTACAAGCCGCAGATGAAAGGCTTCGAGTACATGCTGGACAAGCTGAATTGCGGTCCCGAAGAGATCCTGCATGTTTCGTCGAGCCTGCGCTATGACCTGATGACCTGCTACGACATGGGCATCAAAAACAAAGTGTGGGTCAACCGGGGTCACGATCCGGCCAACCCAGCTTATGAATACACCGAGATTAAAGATATCGGCGGTCTGCCCGCTGTGGTTGGACTCTAAGCCCGGAGGCGGCGATGAAACTCGAATCATTCTGGCAAGCCACGGCACCGGCATTTACTGGCGCAGCGAGTGGCGCACTGCCATCGGTTGCTGACGTGGTGGTGATTGGCGGCGGATTTACCGGCATCTCAACCGCGCTGAATCTCGCACGACAGGGTATCAACGTGGTGGTGCTGGAAAGTGGCAACGTGATGAGTCAGGCCTCCGCACGTAACGGTGGGCACTGCAATACCGGCGTATCGCAAAACTTTGCTTCGCTGGTAGCCAGCCAGGGGATCGAGCAAGCCAGTCGCTTCTATCGGGCTTTTGATGACGCCGTGAGTTATGTCCAGCAACTGGTGCGGGAAGAGCAGATTGATTGTGATTTTCGCCTGTGCGGAAAGCTCAAGCTCGCCAGCAAAGCGTCGCATTTCCCCGGACTGCGCAGTGCATGGCAACTGATGCGTGACACAGTTGACCCGGAAATCGAGTTGATCAGTAAAGATGAGATTCGCCGTGAAGTGGGCAGCGATGCCTTTCACGGTGGCTTACTGCAAAAACGCGGTGGCCAGATGCATATGGGCAAGTTCGGCATTGGTCTCGCCAATGCCGCTGCCCGCGCGGGAGCGAAGATCTTTCCCCATCACGCGGTGACCGGCTTGACGCGTCTGGATGGCTACCGTCATCGCGTCACCACCGCCCAGGGCGAGATCATCGCGGAAAAAGTCATGATGGCCACCGGCGTATCGAATGAAGGGCCGTTCCCGTGGTTCCAGCGCCGCATCGTGCCGGTAGGCAGCTTTATCGTGGTGACTGAACCGCTGGGTGATGCGCTGATTGAACAAGTGCTGCCCAAAGACCGTACCTATGTCACCTCGCTGAACATCGGCAACTACTTCCGCACCACTGCCGATCGTCGCCTGGTGTTTGGGGGGCGCGCACGTTTTGCCGTCAGCAATCCGACCTCGGATACGCGCAGCGGCGAAGTGTTGCGCGCCGCGATGACCGCGCTGTTCCCGCAGCTGGGCAAGTCGCGCATCGATTACTGCTGGGGCGGCATGGTGGATATGACGTCCGATCGCCTGCCGCATGCGGGTGAGCACGATGGCGTGTTCTATTCACTGGGCTACAGCGGCCACGGCACACAGATGTCGGTGTGGATGGGGCGGGTGATGGCCGATTTACTGGCAGAAAAGCGTAACGAAAATCCCTGGCAGCGCGATACATGGCCTGCGCTGCCCGGTTACCACGGGAAACCCTGGTTTTTGCCTCTCGCGGGGCTGTATTACAAGGCTAAGGATCGGCTCTCCTGATCGTTAATCCGGTGCGCATCAATGTGCACTCTACGATGGGATTCTTCAGGTCGCTATTGATGCGCGCCAGGGGAATGCTTTCGAGGGGAACGCATAAATGCACATCCTAAGGTGTCATTGATTTGGCATTCATGCGGACCCTATCCGGTTTGGTAGGGGCCACATTAATGGCGATCTGATTGACGCTCGATTATCAAAACAAACCACTTTTCATATTGAGGGTGTGCAGATGAGTAAATTCGATAAAGAGTCTGACGCTGTAAATCCGGCCCTGACACGTATGCTGACTGAGGGATCCCTGTCACGTCGTGGCCTGATGAAGTTGTTGTCTGCGGGTGCAGTCATGAGCAGCGGCTTGATAGGTTTTCCGCAGATGAGCTTTGCGGCTGAAACACCGGTGAAAGGCGGCAAGATGCGCGCAGCCATGTCCAACGCCTCCGCTACTGACACACTCGATCCTGCCAAAGGCAATAACAGCGGTGACTATACCCGCCAGTTTATGGTCTACAGCGGCCTGACCGAACTCGACCAAAAGTTGGCGATTCAACCGGGGCTGGCGGAGTCCGTGGAGTCTTCGGATGGTGTCACCTGGCACATTAAATTGCGCAAAGGGGTCACGTTCCACGACGGTAAACCTCTCACCGCGAAAGACGTCATTTACTCACTCAGCCGCCACAAAGATCCCGCCGTGGCTTCCAATGCCTTCAAGCTGGCCGATCAGTTCAAAACCTTCACGGCGGTGAACGATAACGAAGTCACACTTGAGCTGAGCAGCGCCAACTTTGACGTGCCTTATATGCTCGCCAGTGCCCCATTCCTGATTGTGCAGGATGGCACCAAAGACTTCAGTAAGGGTATTGGCACGGGGCCGTTCAAATTGAAAGAGTTCACGCCGGGCGTACGCTCTGTTGGCGTCAAGAACCCAAACTACTACAAGCCCGGCCTGCCACATCTCGACGAAATCGAACTGCTGGGCGTCACCGATCAGGCGGCACGTGTCAATGCGCTAATGTCGGGTGACTTGCATATCGTTTCGACCCTGAGCGCAGCCGACAGTAATCGTTTGAAAGCCACGCAAGACTTCGCCGTGCTGGAGAGCAAGGCGGGGATGTACACCAACCTGATTATCCGCACCGACATGAAGCCGGGCAGCAGCGAGGATTTCGTGCTGGCGATGAAATATCTGCAGCCGCGTGACATCGTGCTGAAAACCGTGCTGCAAGGCTACGGTGATATCAGTAACGACACCCCCGTGCCGCCGTGGCATCCGCTGTTTAACGCCGATCTCAAACCGCGTCCGCTGGATGCCGAAAAGGCCAAATTCCATATCGAGAAAGCCGGTATGAAGGGCGCAACGGTAGAGATCATCACCACGCCAAACATCGAAGGTGCGGTGGAAGGGGGCCAGTTAATCCAGCAGGTGGCGCGTAACACCGGGTTGAACGTTAAGGTGCGTCGCGTGCCGTATGACGGCTACTGGTCAACGCACTGGACCAAAGACCCGGTGGGTTATGGCTCGATCAACCCGCGTCCAACGCTGGATATGCTGTTCTCTCAGTTCTATATGTCGAGCGCGGCCAACAATGAATCGGGCTGGAAGAACGATCAGTTTGATCAGTTGGTCGTCGCCGCACGCGGTGAGCGCGATCAGGGCAAACGCAAGCAGATGTATGGCGATATGCAGAAGCTGATCTATGACCACTGCGGCACCATCATCCCCACCTTTATCAGTACCCTCGACGGGTACAGTAAAAAAGTGGGCGGTGTTGAAGCCTGGCCAAGCGGCATGATGATGGGTTACCGCTTCCATGAGTTCGCCTGGCTGAAAGCCTAATCCGTCATCCGTCAGAGGAGAACGCCGATGAACCGATACATGTTGTTTCTGATTGCCCGGCGCGCAGGTGCGGGCATCCTGACCTTGCTTATCGTCTCGGCGGTGGTGTTTTTTATCACCAGCCTGCTGCCCGGCGATGCCGCGCAGATGATCCTGGGGCAAAACGCCACGCCGGAAACGGTGGCGGCGTTACGCCAGCAGCTGGGTCTCGACCAGCCGTTATTGATGCGCTACTTCAGCTGGCTCGGTGGAATGTTGCAGGGTGATTTTGGTACCTCGTTTGCCAGTCATTTGCCAGTGACGCAACTGGTGGGGCAGCGTATTCCTGCCACGCTGGAACTGGCAGGCATCACTACGGTGATCTGCGTCCCTCTGGCGCTGGTGATTGGCATTCTGGCCGCTATGAATCGCGGTTCAACGCTGGATCGTTTCCTGGTGATCGCCACCATGGCGACAGTGGCCGTACCGGAGTTTCTGGTGGCCACCGTGGCGGTGTTGATCTTCGCGGTTAAACTGCATTGGGTCTCGGCAATGTCGTTTGGCAGCCCCGATATGGATCTCGTCAGTTATTTGAAAGCCTATGCACTGCCGGTACTGACGTTGTGCTGCGTATTGGTGGCGCAGATGGCACGGATGACGCGTTCGGCGATCATTAATCAGCTCGACAGCCCGTATCTTGAGATGGCGTTGCTGAAAGGGGTCTCGCCGCTGCGTGCCGTGTTGCGTCATGCGCTGCCGAATGCGGTGGGACCGATTGCCAACGCCATTTCGCTCAGCCTGTCTTACTTGTTTGGTGGCGTGATCATTATTGAGTCGATCTTCAGCTACCCTGGTCTCGCCAGTGCGCTGGTGGATGCCGTGAGTAATCGCGATCTGCCAGTGGTGCAGTTGTGCGTGATGATGTTCGCCGCCTGTTATCTGGTGCTGCTGCTGATTGCTGACATCCTGACTATCGCCTTTAACCCAAAATGGAGGAGCTGATGAATAGCTTGCTGCTTCCTGTACGAATTTTTCAGTCGCTGTCGATCTCCGGTCGCATTGGCCTGGCAATCTCTCTGTTTTGGGTACTGATGGCGCTGTTCGGCAATCAACTGGCGCCGCATAGCGTAGAGGATATCGGTGGTGGCCCGATGCTAGGAGGGATGACCGCTGACAACCTGCTGGGCACCGATTATCTCGGTCGCGATATCCTCAGCCGCATCTTATACGGTGCGAAGTTCTCCATTGGGCTGGCGTTGACCGCTGCGCTGGGTGCCAGTTTAATCGGCACCTTGCTGGCGCTGCTGGCCGCCGTTGCAGGACGCTGGCTCGAAGAGTTGCTGGGCCGCATCAACGATGCCATGTTGGTGCTGCCAGGCAAAGTGCTGTCGCTGATGATTGTGGCCGTGTTTGGTTCCTCGCTGCCGATGCTGATTCTGACAGCCATCTTCACCTACTGGCCCGGTGCGTTCCGTATCGCATTCGCTATGGCCAGCAGTTTGCGCAATATGGATTATGTCCGTGCTTCACGACTGCGTGGCGAAAGCCGCTGGTACGTGGCAATCCATGACATTCTGCCGAATATGGTGCATCCGATGCTCACCGATTTTGGCCTGCGTTTTGTCTATATCGTGCTGTTACTCAGCGGCTTGAGCTTCCTGGGCTTAGGCGTGCAACCACCTTATGCTGATTGGGGCACGCTGGTACGTGAAAATCTACAAGGCCTGTTTAACGGTTCGCCTGCGGTATTGATGCCGGCAGTGGCGATTGCCAGTTTAACCATCGGCGCCAACCTGTTTATTGACAGCCTGCAACAGATGCGTCCGCTGACGCTGGCGAAGGAGGGAGCATGAACGTGACACCCCATACAGCCATGCCCGTGATCTCCGTTGAAAACCTGCGTGTCACCGCCGAGACGGATAAGGGCGAAGAGATCGATCTGGTTTCTGATATCCGTTTTACCGTACAAAAAGGCGAAGTGCTGGCGCTGATCGGTGAGTCCGGTTCGGGTAAAACCACCATCGCCATGGCGCTGATGGGCTATGCGCGCCACGGTTGTCGCATCGCCGAGGGCAACATTCATCTGGCGGGCACCGACGTGCGTAGTCTGTCGCCCGGCCAGCTGCGCGAATTTCGCGGCAACAAAGTGGCCTACATCGCCCAAAGTGCAGCAGCCTCCTTCAACCCGGGAATGCGTATTCTCGACCAGGTTATCGAGCCAGTGGTGATCCATGGCACCATGAAACGCAAAGCCGCCAAAGAGAAGGCGATCACGCTGTTTCGCGAGCTGGCATTGCCGAATCCTGACACCATTGGCGACCGTTTCCCGCATCAGGTCTCTGGCGGACAGCTGCAACGTCTGATGACGGCCATGGCGCTGATCGGCGACCCGGATGTGGTGATCCTTGACGAGCCGACCACGGCACTGGATGTCACCACTCAGGTTGAAGTACTGAAAGCGTTTCGCCGTGTGGTGGCACAGCGCGGTGTGACCGCGATTTACGTCAGTCACGATCTGGCGGTAGTGGCGCAGATGGCGGATCGAATTCTGGTGCTGCTGCGCGGAAAAATGGCGGAATATGGTTCCACAGAGCGGCTGATTGGTGCGCCGCAGGCTGAATATACCCAACTGCTGATGGATGCCGCTCGTCAGAAAGAGCGCGAGAGCAGCTGGACCTGTGCAGAGGCTGATGCACAGCCGCTGATGGAAGTGCGCGATCTCAGCGCCGGCTATGGCCCGCGTGACAGTGAGGGCAAACCGAAAACGCTGATTCTGGAAGATATCAATCTCAAGCTGTGGAAAGGGCAAGCGATTGGCATTATCGGCGAGTCGGGTTCGGGTAAAACCACGCTGGCGCATGCGATTGCCGGCCTTAATGCCCCGAGTCACGGTCATATTCTGTTTAATGGTCACTACATCAATGGCGACATGCACAAACGCCCGGATAACGAACTGCGGCGGATCCAGTATGTGTTCCAGATGGCGGATACCGCGCTGAACCCGGCTCACAACGTGGAACGTATTCTTACTCGCCCGCTCGTGCTGTTCCACGGTCTGAAAGGGGCCGATCTTGAGCGGCGTCTGCATCAGTTACTGGACCTGGTCAAATTACCGCGCTCAGTGTTGTGGCGCCGCCCATGGGCGCTGTCCGGTGGGCAGAAGCAGCGTGTGAATCTGGCTCGTGCCCTTGCGGCGGAGCCGGATCTGATTCTGTGCGATGAAGTGACATCGGCATTAGATACGGTGGTCGCCGCCGCCGTACTGGATTTGATCAGCGAACTGCGTCGTGAGTTGGGACTGTCGGTGCTGTTTATCAGCCATGATATGCATGCCGTGCGCGCCGTTTGCGATGATATCGTGGTGATGAAGTCAGGCCGCATCGTCACGCAGATTTCCCGCGCTGAATATGATAAGCCGACCAGTGAGCTGTACTTCGAACGTCTTAAACGGGCGGTGCCGGAGCTGCGACAGGGTTGGTTGGATGAGCACGAAGAAGTGCTTAAAGCAGAATAAATATCACGGCATTCGTAGCGATGCGATAAATCGCACATCTTAATGGCGAAACCGCTCGCGCAGCAGATTGCGCCGCTACGTCGCGGGTGTGTTTTACAAGAAAGGAGCAGCAGATGATCACATTACGCGCCATGACGCAGGACGATATTGAACACGGCTATGCCATCACCCAACAGCTCAAGTGGCCGCATCGTCGTGAAGACTGGCAGCAGGCGCTGGCGCTGGGTGAGGGCGTGGTGGCGGAAGAGCAGGGGCAGTTTGTCGGCAGCGCCTTCGGTTGGCGCTGGGGTGACAGCGCGGCAACCATTGGTCTGGTGGTGGTGAATCCCACCTGCCAGGGGCGCGGCATTGGTAAGCAGCTGATGCTGGCCGTGATGGAAAAATTCCCGGACGCCGTGATTCGTTTACATGCCACGGAAATGGGGCAGGGGCTGTATCAGAAGCTCGGCTTTAAGGTGACGGGCACCATCCAACAGCACCAGACACGTGAGCTGGCAGCGGTGCCTGCGGTGAGTATCCCCACCGGTTTAACGCTGCGTAATGCCGAGGCGAATGACGTCGATCTACTCACCGAATTAGACCATCAGGCTCACGGTATGTGGCGTCCACAGTTGATGCAAACGCTGATCGCTGACCATCAAACGGTATTGCTGCATGACGCGCAGCAGCGGGTGCAAGGGTTTGCCAGCCTGCGCCGATTTGGTCACGGCTGGGCAATTGGCCCGGTGATTGCGCGCAATATCGAGGTGGCACAGGCGTTAATTGCCGCGCTGATGCAGGGTTTACGCGGCGAGTTCGTGCGCATCGATACCGATGCGGCTTTACCGCTGGCGAGCTGGCTGGAAAAACTGGGGCTGGTCAAGGTTGACGCGCCCACCACCATGTATCGGGGAACGCCTTGGTCACCGCAAGCCGGTGAGATGCGGGCGTTTGGGTTGATGACCCAGGCGATGGCGTGATGCATATCGTCTATAAATCGGAAGCCACGCGTGGAGCCCACTGGCAGCGCTGGCTGGCTGAACATGCACCGGATGTGCAGCTGCATATCTGGCCGGATGTGGGTGACGCAGAACAGGTTGAACTGCTGGTGGCCTGGCAACCGCCAGAAGATGTCATGGCGACCTTCCCTAATCTCAAAGCGCTACTGTCGGTGGGCGCGGGGGCCGATCAGTTCGATCTCAGCCAACTGCCGCCCGATTTGCCGGTGGTGCGCATGATCGAACCCGGCCTGACGCAAGGCATGGTGGAGTATGTCACTTTTGCCGTGCTGGGGTTGCATCGTGATATGCCGCGCTATTTCCAGCAACAGCGCGCAGCAACGTGGCAAACGCACCCGATTCGCACCGCCAATCAGCGGCGGGTGGGCGTCATGGGCTTAGGCGAACTCGGCCAGGCATCTTTGCAGCAGCTGGTGTCATTAGGGTTTGAGTGTGCTGGCTGGAGCCGGACACCGCGTGAACTCGAGGGCGTGCGCTGCTGGCATGGCGCTGAGCAATTGGCTGAGTTTCTGGCACACAGCGACATTCTGGTGTGTTTGCTGCCGTTGACTGACAACACGCGCGGTTTACTCAACTCTGAGCTGTTTGCGCAGTTACCTGCCGGAGCCGCACTGGTACAGGTGGGGCGTGGCCCGCAGTTAAATCATGACGATCTGCTCACGTCGCTGGCCAGCGGACAATTGAGCGCAGCCGTGATCGATGTGACCGATCCCGAACCTTTACCGCCAGAGCATCCTTTTTGGCAGCATCCGGCGATCTGGCTCACACCGCACATTGCCAGCCAGACGCAAACCGACAGCGCGGTGGCTGCGCTGCTCGATAACCTGCGCCGCTATCAACGTGGCGAACCCATGGTCGGCCTTATCGATCGTAACCGGGGATACTGATATGCAACTGGATCAATTAGTCGCTCTGCGACGGGATCTGCACGTCCATCCCGAACTGGGCTATCAGGAAACGCGCACCAGCGACATCGTGGCGCAGGTGCTGCAAGAGCACGGCATTGAGGTGCATCGCGGCCTGGGTAAAACCGGCGTGGTCGGTGTGCTGAAACGGGGAAATAGCCCGCGCATGATAGGTCTGCGCGCGGACATGGATGCGCTGCCGATGCAGGATAACGGCACCCAGCCGTGGAAAAGTGTGCATGACAATGTCTGTCACGCTTGCGGTCACGATGGTCACACGGTGATGCTGCTGGGCGCGGCTATCCAGTTGGCTCAGCAGGGTGATTTTAACGGCACGCTGGTGTTTATCTTCCAGCCAGCGGAAGAAGGTTTAGCCGGCGCGAAAGCGATGATCGATGACGGCCTGTTCCAGCAATTTCCTTGCGATGCGGTATTTGCCCTGCATAACTGGCCTGAACTGCCTCTGGGCGAAGTGCAGACCCGGCCGGGTGCCATCATGGCGGCGGCGGACCGTTTTGATATCACGGTAAAGGGCGGTGGCGGTCATGCGGCACAGCCACACCTGACGCGTGACACCTTGCTGGCCACCAGTGAATTGGTGGTGCAACTCAATACGCTGGTGGCGCGCGCACTTGACCCGTGCGAGCCGGGTTTGCTGACGGTGACGCGCATGCAGGGCGGTTTCTCACACAACATGATTCCGGCGGAAGCCAGTATCACCGGCACGGTACGTACGTTCAGCCCGGCAGCGCAGGACATCATTGAAAGCCGTCTGCGTGAAATGGCGCAACATGTCACGGCGGCGCACGGTCTGCAGGCAGAGGTGAGCTATCTGCGTTATTACCCGGCCACGGTCAATCATGCGGGTGCTGCACAACTGGCGCTGGATGCCCTGCGTGAGGCGGACATGCCTGCTGAACAAGCCAGACAGCCTGCTCTCACCTCGGAAGATTTTGCCTTTATGTTGCAGGCCAGAGCGGGGGCTTATCTGTGGATCGGATCGGCACCCAGCCAGCCGTTGCACCATTCCTCTTACGACTTCAACGATGCGCTGATCCCGCACGGTATTCAGACTTTGACGGCCATCGCCCGCCACGCGCTGCGTGCAGAATTTCCCTGCTGATTGGCAGAAGATTTTGAAACGAAATGCCGCTGCTTTGCTGATTACGGCAGCGTGAGAAACCAACGGGTTGCGATACTTGAGCCAACCGAACGTTACGTGGATGAGGATTTTGAAAATGCAGAATGTCATGGCGGAGCAGCAAACGTATAGCGATAACAGCCTGTTACTGGATACACGTGAACAGAACGTGCCGCGTGGTGTGGTCACCGCGCATCCGTTGGTGATTGAGCGGGCAAAAGGCAGTGAAGTGTGGGATGTCGAGGGCAATCGCTATCTCGATTTTGTCGGCGGGATTGGGGTGCTTAATGTGGGCCATAACCATCCGGCGGTAGTGAATGCGGTGACAAAACAGCTTGGGCTGGTGTCACACGGCTGTTTCCAGGTCGTTGCCTACCCGGGCTATATCGAACTGGCGCAGCGCCTGAATGCGCTGGTCGGCAAAGGTGAAGATTTCAAAAGCGTGTTCTTCACCAGCGGGGCGGAAGCGGTAGAAAATGCGGTGAAAATTGCCCGTGCGCACACCAACCGCAGCGGCATTATCGCGTTTGAGGGTGCCTTCCATGGGCGTACGTTGCTAGGCTGTACCCTGACGGGGATGAGCCAGCCGTATAAACAGAACTTCGGCCCGTTCGCCTCAGAGGTGTATCGCCTGCCTTATCCTAATGCCTTCCATGGCGTCAGCGATGATGACTGCCTGCAAGCGCTGGAACAGTTGTTCGCCGTGCAGATCCTGCCGGAGCGTGTGGCAGCAATCATCATCGAGCCTGTTCAGGGCGACGGTGGCTTCCTGCCAGCGGGTGCGAACTTTATGCAAGCGCTGCGTCGCATTACCGAAAAACACGGAATCGTGCTGATTCTCGATGAAGTGCAGACCGGATTTGGTCGCACCGGTACGCTGTTTGCCTTCGAGCAACTGGGCATTACACCGGATCTGGTGACCGTGGCGAAGAGTCTGGGGGGCGGTCTGCCGATTTCCGGCGTAGTCGGCAAAGCAGCCATCATGGATGCGCCATTGCCGGGCGGTCTTGGCGGCACCTATGGCGGTAACGCGCTGGGCTGTGCGGCGGCGCTGGCGGTGCTGGACCTGCTGGAAAACGACAATCTGCTGGCGCGCAGCAATCAGCTGGGTGAACAGCTGAATGCACGTCTGCAACAGCTGGCGGAGAAATATGCCTGCATTGGTGAAGTACGTGGCGTGGGCTTTATGCAGGCGGTGGAGATCATCGACTTCGAAACCAAACGTCCTGACGCTGCGATGACGCAGAAAATCCTCGACTGCGCCTGTCAGGAAGGCCTGCTGTTGATCAAGTGTGGCCTGCATCGCAACGTGGTGCGCTTCCTCGCGCCACTGGTGACCACAGATTCTCAGCTGGAAGAAGCGTTACATATCTTTGATATTGCGCTGGCCCGCGCCAGTGGTCGCCTGGGATAAATCCGGCTTCCTCATTGATATCTAAGGAATTATTGACTCGACCAATGAATGACGTGGCGTGCGGAAGTCGCTAGCGCCGTCACGTCAAAGCGTGATATACCATCGTATCAGCCTGCGCGATTGGTCAACAATGAGGGGTGCTATGAACGGCTTAATGAAACTCGACCGCATCGACATCAACATCCTGGTGCAACTACAAAAAGATGGCCGTATCAGCAACGTCAATCTCGCCGACGCCGTAGGACTTTCGCCCAGCCCTTGTTTGCAACGGGTGAAGCGCCTGGAGCAGGCTGGATTTATTACCGGCTATGAAGCCCATATCAATCTGACCAAAATTACCGATTCCGTTACGGTGTTCACCGAGGTCACGCTCTCGGGCCATCGACGCGAAGATTTTATGAAATTCGAAAATTCGGTTCGCGACGTGGATGAGCTGATGGAGTGCCATCTGATTACCGGCGGCTACGACTATTTGCTGCGCTTTATTACCCGCAGCATCGAGCACTACCAGGAAGTGATTGAGAAGATGCTGGACGCACAAATCGGCATCGATAAGTACTTCAGCTATATCGTGATTAAATCCCCGATTATGAAAAGCACCGTGCCATTGCGATCGCTGATTGCTAAGCATAATTCTGTGGATTTTAGTGTGTAATTGACCCCATCCTGACCTTCTCCCAGACAGGGAGAAGGTATTGTTTCCACTCCGCTATTCGCCCCTGAACCTCCGAACGCATCTGCCACAGCATAAAATTTCTTCTCTGCCGTAAATTCCCTTTATCTTTACTGTTCCGGTCGTGGCTTCACGCGCGTCCTGTGCCTGCATATCCGTACACTCAATTTATCGCTTTACAAGGAGTTGCCATGACCGCTTTAACCCTTGCCGATCATCAATGGCAGCGCGACGAGTTCACCATCTCTACCGATCGCCAGCGCCTTGATATGGATTACATCCACCAGCAATTGACTGAGAAGTCTTACTGGGCCAACGCGCAGCCACGCGCCAAAACCGAGCGCGCTTTTGCCGGTTCGTTGCCATTTGGTGTTTACCATCAGCAACAGCAGATTGGCTTCGCGCGACTGGTGACGGATTACACCCGATTTGGCTGGCTGTGCGATGTGATGATCGATGAAAACTGGCGAGGCCACGGCCTGGGCAGCTGGCTGGCGACCTGTGTGCGTGCGCACCCGGAGCTGGCCACGGTGCACCGCTGGATGCTCTCTACTAATGATGCCCATCAGCTGTATCAGCGCCTTGGCTGGCGTGTGGTGCAGGATCCGCAAAAACTGATGGAATTTCCTCTCTCCTGATAACGGAGCTTGCTCACCATGGGTTACCGCGTTGGCGTTGATATTGGCGGATCCTTTACGGATTTTGCCGTGCTGAATGAACAGACTCATCAGATTCATACCTTAAAAGTCCTGTCGCGACCGGATCAGCCCGGCAGCGAAATCCTCACCGGGCTGTCGCAGTTGCAGCAGCGTGACGGGATTGAACCCCAGCATATTGACTATTTTACCCACGGCACCACCGTGGGCATCAACGCGGTCATCCAGCGACGTGGCGTGCGGCTGGCGCTGTTTGCCACCGAAGGATTTTGTGATGTGCTGGAGCTGGCGCGTCTCAAAATTCCTCATATTCACGATCTCTTTTCGCGACGTCCGGCACCGTTGATTACCCGCGATCGGGTGTTTGCCATCAAAGAGCGAACGGACCGCCACGGCACCGTGTTGCAGCCAGTGGATCGGCAAAGTGTGCTGGATGCCATTGATCAGGCGCGTGCGGCGGGTTGTCAGGGCATTGTGGTGTCGCTGTTACACAGTTATCGCAATCGCCACAACGAAGCAGCAGTCAAAGCCATTATCGACGAGGTGGCGCCTGAACTGCTCACCTCTTGCTCCGCCGACATCTGGCCGATCATTCGCGAATATGAACGGACTATCACCGCCACCATTAATGCCTATGTGCAGCCGATGGTGATTCACTACCTGGAATCGTTTGAACAGGCGTTGCACACCATGGGCGTTAAGCCGCCGCCGCGTATCACCAAATCCAATGGTGGGGTGATGGGCGTGGAGCAGGCGAAAAGTGAATGTGTGCAGATGGTGTTGTCCGGCACGGCTTCAGGCGTGATCGGTGCCAGCTTCCTTGCCAGCGCTTGTGGTTTCGACAAGATCCTGAGTCTTGATATTGGCGGCACCAGCGCGGACGTGGCGGTGATCGTCGATGGGCAAGTGGCGCAGGGCAACGGTGAAATCATCGGTGATTTCCCGATTTATATTCCGTCAGTGGCAGTCACCTCGGTGGGGCAGGGTGGCGGCTCGCTGGCGTGGATCGATAACCAGGGCGTGCTGCAGATGGGCCCGGATAGCGCCGGATCGCTGCCCGGGCCGGTGTGTTTCCAGCGTGGAGGGACGCAACCGACGGCGACCGATGCTTTTGCCGCCTGTGGCATGATCGGTCATGGCGATCTCGGTTACAACGCGGTGAAAGTCGATGTTGCTGCTGCACGTGCTGCCTGGCAACCGCTGGCAGATCAACTGGGTATCACGGTGGAAGAGACGGCGGAAACCGCCATCGAGCTGGCGATCTCCAGTATGTACGGTGATACCAGCGGATTGCTGTCGCGTTTTGGGTTGGATCCGCGTGAATTTTGGTTCCTCGCCTTTGGCGGCGCGGGCCCGATCGGGCCCGATGATGGGGTGTTTCCTCGCCCGCGAACTCAATATGAAAGGGGTGATCGTGCCGCCTACACCGGGCGTGCTGTCAGCGCTAGGAGGGTTGGTGGCGGATATCCGCAATGATTTTATCCGCACGCTTTATAGCGATCTGGACGCGACGCTGGCGGATGCACTGGCAACGGAAGCGGAAGGCCTGAGCCAACGCGCACGCGGCTGGCTGTGCGAGCAACATGGCACTGATATGCCATTCACCTTGCACTACAGCGCTGATATGCGCTATCGCGGTCAGTCGTTTGAGATCGAAGTCGCGCTACAGCCAGAGTGGCTGGCGCAGGCCAACGTGGCGGCCTTGCACGAGGCCTTTGACCGCCAGCATCAGCTGCTATTTGGTCACTGTGATGCCAATGCACCCGTGCAGATTATCAATCTGCGTTTAGTGATCGCCTCGCCCACACCGAAGCCAACGCTCAACATCTTACCCGACGCGACCGGGCCCGTTGCCGTTGCGAAACGTGTCAGTGCCTGGATTGATGGCGCATCGCATCAGGTGGATGTGGTGGTGCGTGCCAGTCTGCGGGCCGGACATCATCTCAACGGACCGGTGATCATCGCACAAGATGACTGTACCACCTGTGTTCCACCGCAGATGCAGGTGGATGTCGATACCTTTGGCAACTTGCTGATTACGCCTGTGGAGGCAAACTAATATGGCCATTAACGGACGTAACCTGCAAATTCTCGCGAACTATTGTGCCGCTGCGGCCGATGCGATGGCGTTTACGCTGATGCGCACCGCGCACTCCACTTTCGTTAAAGAGACCGAAGATTTTTCCTGTCAGATTGTCAGCCGTGACGGCATGGCGTTCGCTTCGCCACGCAGCTTTGGCGCGCCCTGGTACAGCGGCATCGATTACGGCCCGGTGCTGGCGTTAATCGATCATTACGAAGAGGGCGATATCTGCATCACCAATGATTCGTATGCGGGCAATGTGGCCACCCACTCGCCGGATATCCACATCTGGAAGCCGGTGTTCCATAACGGTGAAATTGTCTGTTTTGTGGTGGGTCATATTCACAACACCGACGTGGGCGGTGCGGTGCCGGCTTCGCTGTCGCGCTCGCTGACCGATATCGTGCAGGAGGGCATTCGCATTCCGCCACTCAAGATTGTGCGCAACGGTGAGTTGAATGAAGAAGTCGCCAGCATTATGCGCCTAAACGTGCGTGTACCAGAGCAAAACTGGGGGGATTTCAAAGCGCAGATTGCTTCGGTAAACGTGGGCGAGCGTAAGATCCATGACATCATCGCGCGTTTCGGTATTGAGGATTTCCTGCAGGGCATTGAAGGCATTCTGGACTACGCCGAAGCGCAGGCGCGCAGCATTATCGCCACCATTCCGGATGGTGAATACTTCTATGCTGACTTTGCCGACGAAGATGGTGAAGGCGGCTATCCGTGCCGCGTGGCGATCACGCTGCGCATTAGCGGCGACACGCTGGAACTGGATTACACCGGCAGCGATCCGCAGCTGGCCTCCTCGCTGAATATGCCCACCGGTGGCCGTGAACGGCATCCGCTGGCGCTGGTGGGCGTCACTTATGTGCTCTCAACGCTGGATCGCCATCTGCTGCTTAATGCGGGCACCTTACGCCCGACGCGCGCCATCCTGCCGCCGGGCACCGTAATGAACTGTGAAGCGCCCGCAGCGGTAGGCATGCGTTCGCTGACCTGTGCGCTGTCGCAGATTGCCACCATCGGCGTGTTCTCCCAGGCATTGCCCGATCGCTTACCGGCAAACTCACCCGGCGGCAACTCAATCATGAATATCCGTACCAGCGATAGTCAGAACCGCAGCGTCGTGGCCTCGCTAGGACCTGTCGGCGGTGGCGCGGGCGGAACGCCACGTCATGATGGCCCGGATGGTTCTGGCGGGTTATCGGCGTTTCTGAAAAACACGCCTATTGAGATCAACGAGGCAGAAGTCCCCATCCATTTCCATCGCTATGGGCTGGCGGCGGACAGTGCCGGTGCCGGGCGCTATCGCGGCGGTCTGGCCACGGAGATGGCGTTTGAAATTACCGCGCCCAACACCACGGTAACGGCGCGCAATCGCAACCGGTCAGTGTTCGCCTCGGCTGGCGTGCTAGGCGGTGAGTCAGGGGCATTGTCGCACTTCCGCACGCTGCGCAACGGCAAGGTCATTGAACACGGCAACACCGATGTCATTCGTTGCCAGCCAGGCGATATCGTTGAGGTACGCGGTCCGGGCGCGGGAGGGTATGGCCTGCCGGTGGAGCGCGAGCCGGCGGCGGTGCTGCAGGATGTGCGCTGCGGATTTGTTTCAGTGCAAGTGGCACGTGATAGCTATGGCGTGGCGATCATCAATGCTGAGGTGGATGAGGTCACCACTGCGCGTTTACGCGCTGAGATGCAGCGCGAAGCCCGGCAGCATTTTGATCACGGCCCGGCACGCACGGCATTTGAACAGCAGTGGACACCGGCGCGCTATGCGTTGCTCACCGCGTTTCTGGCAGAAGCGCCGGTCAGCTGGCGCCACTTCCTGAAGCAACAGGTGTTTGACGCCGTGGCGGCGGAGGCACAACCCGTTGCACTTAAGCCAGCCATAGCAGATACACAACCGGCAGCACTTGACGCGCAGATGCAGGCTATCTTTCAAAATCTGCAACAGCGCTATCCGGCGATGATGAACCGGTCGCACTAAGCGCTAATATTCAGCTTCAGGCTTTGCCATAGTCTTTTGTTGCCCGATGACGGTTCATCGGGCGCACTTAAGAGGATGTCACTATGGCTTCAGCAAACACCCCCGTTTGGTTTATTTCTGGCTGTTCAACCGGCTTTGGCCGGGAGCTGGCGCAGCAGACCATTGCGCGCGGCTTTCACACCGTGGTGACCGCGCGTGACCCGGCGAAAGTGCAGGATTTGGTGGCGGGGCATGACAATGCACTTGCGGTGGCACTGGATGTGACCGATCAGAGCAGTATCGATCGCGCGGTTCACGCGGCGCTGGAGAAATTCGGTGCCATTGATGTGCTGGTCAACAATGCGGGTTACGGCTATCAGAGTTCAGTCGAAGAGGGTGATGATCGCGAGATCCGTGATCAATTCGATGCCAACGTCTTTGGCCTGTTTGCCTTAACGCGTGCGGTATTACCGGCGATGCGCAAACAGCGTCGTGGACACGTCATCAATATCACCTCAGTGGCCGGATTCATTGGTTTTGCCAGCTCAGGCTACTACTCGGCCAGCAAACACGCCGTGGAGGGCTGGTCTGATTCCCTGGCGGTTGAAGCGGCACCTTTGGGCATTCATGTTACCTGTGTTGAACCGGGGCCATTCCGCACTGACTGGGCGGGGCGTTCGCTGCATCAGACGCCGAGCACCTTACCGGAGTATGCCGACACGGCGGCAGCGCGCATGAAAGCCACGTCTGAATACAGCGGCACCCAGGCCGGCGATCCGGCACGCGCGGCCACGGCGATGATTGCCATCACCGAACATGACAATCCTCCGCGCCATTTGGTGATGGGCGCATGGGGTTATGAGGCGGTGACCAATAAGTTGAAAGAGCGCCTGGCGCAGATCGAAGCCTGGAAGCAGACGTCGATTGATACAGATTTTCCGTCATAACCCTGGTGCAGGGTAGATCGCGCCGCCACCGCTAACCGGATTAAACGCGAGCGGCGCGGTTTTGACGTCAATGCCCGCAGGGCGGAACACTCTCCTCCCGCTGGGCATTTATATCATCTTTTCAATCTCTTCAAACGGTACGGCCTGGCTGAACAGATATCCCTGCAGCTGATTACATCCCGCATCGGCCAGTGCCATTTTCTGGCCTTCGGTTTCGACCCCTTCAGCGGTCAGCGTTAAGCCCATAGCGTGACCCAGACGCACCACGGATTCAACGATTGCCGCAGAATTTTGCGCCACGCCCAGTGATTGGGTGAAGGAGCGATCAATCTTAATTTTGTCGACCGGGAACGTGCTGAGATAGTTGAGGCTGGAATAACCGGTGCCAAAATCATCCAGCGCAATCCGGAAACCGGCCTCACGCAGCGCGATGATGTTATTACGCGCTTCGTGCTCATCCTCAATCAATACGCCTTCGGTGATCTCCAGTTCCAGATGATGCGGATTGGCGCCTTCTTCACGCACAATTTCAACGATGCGCTCCACAAAGCCACTGGCGCGGAACTGCACGGGAGAAACGTTGACCGCCACAATCACCTGCGGCAATTTCAGTGAGGTTTTACAGGCTTCACGTAATACCCATTCGCCCAGCGGAATGATCATCCCGGTCTCTTCGGCGATGGCGATAAAGTCACCCGGCGAGACATCACCACGTACCGGATGCTGCCAGCGCAGCAGGGCTTCTAATCCCACCACACGCTGTCCGCTGATCTCCATCAGGGGTTGATACCACACGCGCAGGCCATCGAAATTGACCAGCGCCTGACGTAAATCCGTCGCCATCTGCTGGCGGGTGCGCAGCGATTCATCCATCACTTTTTCGAACTGGCGATACTGGCCGCGACCACTGTTTTTCGCCTCATAGAGCGCGATGTCCGCTTTACGCATCAGCTCCATGCGGTCAATGCCATCTTTAGGGGCCAGCGCCAGCCCGATGCTAACCCCAACCCAGACTTCGCTGCCTTGCAGCTCATAGGCTTCACTCAGCTCACTGATAATGCGTTTTGCCAATGCCTGCACCTGACCGATGTTATCGACGTCCGGCATCATCACAATAAATTCATCCCCACCGATGCGTCCTACGGTATCGCTGGCACGCAAGATGTGCGTGAGGCGGCGCGCCACCTCAATGATCAACTCATCGCCCGCATGAAGACCATAGGTATCATTGATGTTTTTAAAGCGATCGAGATCAAGCAACAGCAGCGCCACACGCTGATCGTGCCGGGCGGATGCCGCCAGCGCCTGGGTCAGCCGATCTTCCACCAGCGCCCGATTCGGCAACCCGGTCAGCACATCGTGAAAAGCCAGATGCTGCGCTTGCGCTTCACTGGCACCGAGCTTAAGCAAAGATTGCGACAGATTGAGAGAGGAGGTCCAGATGCGCCTGACCATAAACAGACAGAGCAGGGTAATCAGCAGCACGGATAACAGTGTTGAAGGGCCGAGCATGCGCAACATCTGCGCACCGGGTTTATCCGGTAGCCAGCTCAGGTAACCCACGGCATCGCCTTGCTGTGAATTCAATTGGTAGAGTGCATCTGTTCCGGGCTGGGGCGCGCCATCGCTAAAATGCAGCTGCTGCAGCTGGCTGCGATCCGCCAGATTACGTAAATAGCCATCATCGAGAAATTTGATACTCACTAATCGATAGCGGCCTGCTTCACGGGTGCTGCTGATATCGCCAACGGCCAGGGCCGCGGCACGTTGCCCAATGCGCACGAAATCGGCGCGATCGCTGGGACCCGCCACCTCATCGCTGCTCACCACGAGCGGACTGGCCAGCATGTCTTTAAGGTATTGCCCTACGCTGTCACTGGATACGCGTTTACCCTCACGTCAGACCGCCAGTGGCTGATTGTTACGATCCATCAGCAGAATCAACTGGTGGTCAAACATGTCATAAAGCCAGCCGCCGATATTTTGATCTAACCAGTTCTGATCCGGCACGCCCAACGCCAATTGGTCAGCAAGAGGCGACCAGCGAGTCAAACTGCGCAACTGACGCAAATGTTCATTCAAACTTTGGCTAAAGGAGGCCTCAATCATGCGTTGCTGTTGATCGCGAGCCTGTTCATTGCTCAGCGAGGTGCCCCAGAACAAGCCAACACCTGCTCCGGCAAAGGTTAAAACTAAAATCGCCACCAAAGGCAAAATCACTTCCCGAACGAAATTGCGTCTGAATCCATCTGACAGTTTGATTGTATTAATCATTTTAAGGTTCGCGTGACAAGGAGGGCTCATCAATAACGTTAGCAGACTTTACGCAAGCTTCACCCAGTAAGGAAAGCGATAAAGCGGTGAAAATAAGCGATAATTTTTTGAACACTGTAACAAAGGCAACAGTTAAAAATTTTTTATCACAACCGCAGCCGTTTCGCTTCGATCCTGCTGCCCTATAGCAAATTCATCCTCACGTCATTGAGTCGTCACGGCGCTGTCATCTGGCTCGCGCACTGTAGTCGCCATCTCGCAGCACTTGTCGCTGCGTTCCTCAACCATAGCGAATGAGGTATTGAACGTGATGGAGATATCCAGACATCCGACCACTGTTTACCAGGCGGTCGCCGCCCAACTGGAGCAGGCACTGCAAGAGCGTTATCGCTGCGGTGACTATCTGCCTTCCGAACAGCAGTTAGCCGAGCACTATGAAGTCAACCGCCATACGTTGCGCCGCGCGGTGGATGAACTGGTGAACAAAGGGCTGCTGCAACGCCGTCACGGCGTCGGCATCCTGGTGTTGATGAGTCCCTATGATTACCCCTTGCATGCGCAGGCGCGCTTTAGCCAAAACCTGCTGGAGCAGGGCAGCCATCCGACCAGCGAACGTTTGCTGGCAGTGCTGCGACCGGCCAGCAGCGACGTGGCCAGTGCACTGGCCATTAATGAAGGCGACAACGTGATTCATCTGCGCACGCTGCGCCGCGTCAATGGCGTACCGGTGTGTGTCATCAATCACTTCCTGCCGGAACTGAGCTGGTGGCCGGCGATACAGCAGTTCCAGAACGGCTCGCTGCATGACTTTATGCAGCAGCACCTTGGCCTCGATTTAACGCGTTCGCAAACCCGAATCAGCACCCGCCGCGCCCAGGCTAAAGAGTGTAAACAGCTGGAGATTGCCCTGCAGTCACCGCTGCTGTGCGTGCGCACCCTGAATAAACACCGTGACGGTAAGGTAGCGGAATACTCCGTCAGCCTGACGCGTGGCGACATGATTGAACTGACTCTGGAGCATGAATGAAACAGCAAACCGCTCGCCAGCATTGGCTATCGGTACTCGCGCACAGCGAAGCCAGCCAGCTAAATGCCCACTGGCAGTCGCTGCACCTCAATGCACAATTTGAAGCGATTCGTCCCGCCGAAACCGGTTTAACCCGTTTGCAGGCGCGCATGGGCGGTAGCGGCAAACGCTTCGTAATGGGCGATGCCACCGTCACGCGTGCCGTAGTGAAACTGCACGATGGCACCCTTGGCTTCAGCTATGTGCTGGGCCGCGATAAAGCCCATGCCGAACGCTGCGCCGTGATTGATGCGCTGCTGCAACAGCCGGAAACCCATGCGCTGTTGCAGGAAAAATTGATTGCCCCGCTGGCGGCCTTGCGTGAAGAGCAGCGTCAGCTGCGTGCACGTGAAATCGCCAGCTCTAAAGTGGACTTCTTTACGCTGGTACGCGGAGATAACTAATGACATTACTCGCCAGTTTTAACCATCCGGTTGCCGATTCACAGCGTGCTTTTCGTCGCATTCTGAAAGCCATGAGCGAGCCAGGCGTGATGGTCTCACTGCCGCTGGAACAGGGCTGGGGCGATTTGTCTCCTGCCGCGACGGCGGTACTGCTGACGCTGGTGGATCAGGAGAGTGCGCTGTGGCTGGATAGCCGTGTAGACAGCGAAATCGTGCGTAACAACCTGCGTTTCCACACCGGTGTGCCGATTGTGGAAGAGCGCCATGCACCGTTTGCCTTAACCCATGCAGCGTCAAATCCGGATCCTGCGCAGTTCGCGCCGGGCGACAATATGTCACCGGAAAAAAGTACCACGCTGATCATTGAAGTGCCCTCCCTGAATGGGGGTTTAACCCTGCGCCTGTCCGGCCCTGGCCTGCGTGAATCACGCGCCATCGCGCCACAGTTGCCGGAAGCGATTCTGACTTATCTGCGTGAGCGTCCGCATCCGTTCCCATTGGGCGTGGATCTGATTTTCACCTGCGGTGAAGCGATGATGGCCTTGCCACGCACCACTGACGTGGAGGTGTGCTGATGTACGTTGCGGTGAAAGGGGGCGAGAAGGCGATAGCCAGCGCCCATGAGCTTCAGGCCGATCTGCGCCGTGGCGACCGCGACGTGGCGGAACTGGGTTGCGATCAGGTCGCGCAACAGTTGGGATTAGCGGTGGATCGCGTGATGACCGAAGGCGGCATTTACGATCCCCAGCTCGCGGCCTTAGCGATTAAACAAGCCAGCGGCGATTTGGTGGAAGCCATCTTCCTGCTGCGCGCCTATCGCACCACCTTGCCACGTCTGGCCGACAGCATGGCGCTGGAAACCGATGAGATGCGCATCGAACGTCGTATTTCGGCGGTCTACAAGGATTTGCCGGGCGGCCAGGTGCTCGGCCCCACTTACGATTACAGCCATCGTCTGCTCGATTTCACGTTGCTGGCCAACGGTGAAATCCCGGCGGCACCGCGTGACGATCAGGCACTGCCTGAACGCTGTCCGCACGTGTTCAGCATGATGACCAAAGAGGGTCTGGCGGCGCGTGAAGAGGATGATGGCAGTGAGCCGTGCGATATCACCCGCGAGCCGCCCGGTTATCCGGCGACGCGCGCGGCACGCCTGCAACAGCTGGTACGCGGCGATGAAGGTTTTCTGCTGGCGCTTGGATATTCCACCCAGCGTGGCTACGGGCGTAACCATCCGTTTGCCGGTGAGATTCGCACCGGCTATCTCAGCGTATCAATCTGCCCGGAAGAGCTGGGCTTCGAGATTGATATCGGCGAAATCCTGCTGACCGAGTGTGAAATGGTTAACGGCTTCACCACGCAAACTGAAGGTGCGCCGCACTTCACCCGTGGTTACGGCCTGGTGTTTGGGCGCTCAGAGCGTAAAGCGATGGCAATGGCGCTGGTGGATCGTGCCCTGCAAGCACCCGATTACGATGAACGTATTGCCGGTCCGGCGCAGGATGAAGAGTTTGTGCTGTCGCATGCCGACAACGTGGAAGCGGCGGGCTTTGTTTCGCATCTGAAACTGCCGCATTACGTCGATTTCCAGGCGGAGCTGGAGTTGCTGAAACGGCTGCGTGAACAGGTTCAGGAGCAAAACGATGAGTGAGTTAACCGGCTATAACAACGGCTATCTGGATGAGCAGACCAAGCGCACCATTCGTCGCGCGATCCTCAAAGCGGTAGCGATTCCGGGTTATCAGGTGCCGTTTGCCGGACGAGAAATGCCGATGCCTTACGGCTGGGGCACTGGCGGGATCCAGATCACCGCCAGCATCATTGGTGACAGCGACGTGCTGAAGGTGATTGACCAGGGCGCGGATGACACCACCAACGCCGTATCCATCCGTCGTTTCTTCCAGCGCGTCAGCGGCGCAGCGACCACTGAAGCCACCAAAGATGCCACGCTGATCCAGACGCGTCACCGCATTCCGGAGACGCCACTGCAGGAAGATCAGGTGCTGATTTTCCAGGTGCCGATTCCTGAGCCGCTGCGCTTTATCGAACCACGCGAAACGGAAACTCGCACCATGCACGCACTGGAAGAGTACGGCATCATGCAGGTCAAACTGTATGAAGATATCGCCCGCTACGGCCATATCGCCACCACCTACGCCTATCCGGTAAGGGTCAACGATCGCTACGTGATGGATCCATCGCCGATTCCGAAATTCGACAACCCGAAGATGCACATGATGCCCGCACTGCAGCTGTTTGGTGCTGGCCGTGAAAAACGCATCTACGCGCTGCCGCCGTACACCAAAGTGGAAAGCCTCGACTTCGACGACCACCCATTCACCGTACAAAGCTGGGATGAACCCTGTGCCCTGTGCGGTTCACGCCACAGCTACCTTGATGAGGTGGTCATGGATGATGCCGGTACGCGCATGTTTGTCTGCTCCGATACCGATTTTTGCCACCAGCAGCAGGAACAACAACATGCACAGTGAACAGCCGCTGCTTGCGGTCAACAATCTGACGCACCTCTATGCGCCAGGCAAAGGTTTTGAAGACGTTAGCTTTGAACTCTATCCAGGGGAAGTCTTGGGCATTGTGGGCGAGTCTGGTTCCGGCAAAACCACGCTGCTGCGCAGCCTGTCGGCGCGTTTAGCGCCACAGCAGGGCAACATTCTCTATCGCGCTCAGGATCTCTATCAGCTAAGTGAAAGCGATCGCCGCCGCTTACTGCGCACCGAGTGGGGTGTGGTGCATCAGCATCCATTGGATGGATTGCGTCCGCAGGTCACGGCAGGCGGCAATATCGGTGAGCGCTTGATGGCCGTCGGCCAGCGCCATTACGGCGATATCCGTAAAGAGGCGATGCGCTGGTTGCAGGACGTCGAAATCCCCGCTAACCGCATCGACGATTTGCCGACCACCTTCTCCGGCGGTATGCAGCAGCGTTTGCAGATTGCCCGCAACCTGGTGACCCAGCCCACGCTGGTGTTTATGGATGAGCCGACCGGCGGACTGGATGTATCCGTGCAGGCGCGACTGCTGGATCTGCTGCGTACCCTGGTACGTGAACTCAATCTGGCGGTGGTGATTGTCACGCACGATCTCGGCGTGGCGCGCTTGCTGGCGCACCGTCTGTTGGTGATGAAGCAGGGCAGAGTGGTGGAGAGCGGTCTGACCGATCGGGTGCTGGACGATCCGCACCATCCCTACACCCAACTGCTGGTTTCATCGGTGCTGGCTTAACTTCATCAGGACATCAACATGCAACCTTTATTGCGCGTAGAGAAACTCAGCAAAACCTTTGTGCTGCACAACCAGAGCAGCGCCGAGCTGCCGGTGCTGCAGGATGCCAATCTTGAAGTGTGCGCCGGTGAGTGCGTGGTGCTGCACGGTCGCTCCGGCAGCGGAAAATCCACCTTACTGCGCGCGCTGTACGGCAACTATCAGGCCAACAGCGGTCATATCTGGCTGCAACATCAGGGTGAGTGGATCGATATGGCACAGGCTCCCGCGCGCCAGATACTGGCGATTCGCCGCGA
The DNA here is from genome assembly GCF_030053335.1 of Pantoea sp. EABMAA-21. Classification (NCBI taxonomy): domain Bacteria; kingdom Pseudomonadati; phylum Pseudomonadota; class Gammaproteobacteria; order Enterobacterales; family Erwiniaceae; genus Pantoea; species Pantoea sp. EABMAA-21. The sequence goes on along the minus strand of NZ_JASGBX010000020.1, from coordinate 69,262 downwards.
AACCGTTGGCTGGGTCAGCCAGTTCCTGCGGGTGATCCCTCGCGTCCCGACGCTGGAGATCGTAATGCAACCGCTGTTAGAGCGCGGCGTGGAGCGTGCTTTCTGCGAGAAACGTGCCAAAGAGCTGCTGACACGGCTGAATGTGCCGGAGCGTTTATGGTCACTCGCGCCATCCACTTTCTCCGGTGGTGAACAGCAGCGCGTCAACATCGCGCGTGGTTTTATCGCCGACTATCCAGTGCTGCTGCTGGATGAACCTACCGCTTCCCTCGACAGTGCCAACAGCGCCGCGGTGGTGGAATTGATTGAACAGGCGCGCACCCGTGGTGCCGCCATTGTGGGTATTTTCCATGACGAAGCGGTGCGCGCACGCGTGGCCGATCGCCTGCACGTCATGCAGCCGGTTAAAACAGGAGCAGAAGCATGATCGTCAATAACGTCCGTTTGGTGCTGGAACATGAAGTTGTCACCGGTTCGCTGGAAATCCGTGAGGGTCGCATTGCCAGTTTCAGTGACAGTACCAGCCAATTAGCGGGCGCACTGGATGGCGAAAACGCCTTCCTGCTGCCAGGTCTGGTCGAGTTGCACACCGATAACCTCGATAAGTTCTTCACGCCGCGTCCGAAAGTGGACTGGCCGGCGCACTCAGCAATGAGTAGCCACGATGCGCTGATGGTCGCCAGCGGTATTACCACGGTGCTGGATGCCGTTGGTGTCGGCGATGTGCGCGACGGCGGTCATCGCATTGAGAACCTGAGCAAGATGATCAACGCGATTCAGGACAGTAACCGCAAAGGCATTAACCGTGTCGATCACCATCTGCACCTGCGCTGTGAGTTGCCCCATAACACCACACTGCCGCTGTTCGAAAAGCTGATGAGTACGCCGGAGCTGTCATTGGTGTCGCTGATGGACCATTCGCCAGGTCAGCGTCAGTACGCTTCACTGGAGATGTATCGCCTCTATTATCAGGGCAAATATTCGCTTAATGATGAGCAGATGGATCAGTTCGAGCGTGAGCAACTGGCGCTGGCCGCTGAGTTCTCCACCCCGAACCGCAACGCCATTTCCGGCCTGTGCCGTTCGCGCGGCATTCCGATTGCCAGCCACGATGACGCCACAGCGGCACACGTTGCCGAATCACACGATGTGGGCAGCACCATTGCTGAATTCCCCACCACGCTGGAGGCCGCACGCGCCTCGCGCGAATGCGGTATGCAGGTGTTGATGGGCGCGCCGAATATCGTACGCGGCGGCTCGCATTCCGGCAACGTGGCAGCCTGGGAGCTGGCCAGCCATGGCCTGCTGGATATTTTGTCATCCGACTACTACCCGGCGAGCCTGCTGGACGCGGTGTTCCGCTTAGTGGCGGATGAGCGCAACAGCCTGACGTTGCCACAAGCCGCCGCGCTGGTGACACGTAATCCGGCTCGCGCTATTGGTTTGCACGATCGCGGGGTGATTGGCGAAGGCATGCGTGCCGACCTGGTGCTGGCGCATACCGAACATGGGCATCCTCACATTCGCCACGTCTGGTCGCAGGGCCGGCTGGTGTTCTGATGGCGCGCCTGATCTGGCTAACCGGGCCTTCGGGCTCGGGTAAAGACAGTCTGTTGAATGCGCTACGCGAAGCGCCGCCGGATAACCTGGTCATCGCCCATCGCTACATTACGCGTCCGGCCGATGCCGGGGGCGAAAACCATGTGGCGCTGAGCGAGGCCGAGTTTCGGCGGCGTCAGACACTGGGATTGTTTGCCATTAGCTGGCAGGCACACGGCCTGTATTACGGTCTGGGAGAAGAGATCGATCACTGGCTGGCGCGGGGTTTAAATGTGCTGGTCAATGGTTCACGTCTGCATTTGCCGATTGTTGAGCAGCATTACGGGGCACAACTGTTGCCGCTGGTGCTGCAAGTCTCTCCGGCGGTGCTGGAAATGCGTTTACGGCAGCGCGGACGTGAAAGTGAAGCCGAAATCGGTAAACGGCTGGCGCGTGCGGCAGAACCGCTGCCTGCGCACTGCCATCCGCTCAATAACGATGGCGCACTTAGCGATACGCTCGACCGGCTGCGCCAGTTGCTGGAGCATCCGCCATGAAACTCACTTTTCTCGGTACTGGAGGCGTGCAATCTGCGCCGCTGTTTGGCTGTGATTGCCACGCTTGCGAACGTGCACGTCTTGAGCCACGACGCGCTCGTGCTGCCACCAGTGCGCTGATTGACACCGGCAGCGAACGTATTTTGCTGGATGCCGGACGTCACGATCTGCATCAGCGCTTTCGTCCCGGCGAGTTGAGCCGCATTTTACTGACCCATTTTCATATGGATCATGTAGCGGGACTCTTTAGCCTGCGTTGGGGATTGGGTGAACCGATTCCGGTGTGGGCGCCACCGGATGAGAAGGGCTGTGATGACCTGTTTAAGCATCCGGGCCTGCTGGATTTCCGCTCCGCGCTCACGCCTTTTGTGCCTCACAGTTTCGGGACGTTGCAGGTCACGCCGCTGCCGTTACAGCACTCAAAACTCACTTATGGCTACCTGTTCGACTGGCATGGTACGCGGCTTGCCTGGCTGTGTGATACCTGCGGACTACCCCCGGACACTGCAGATTTTCTTGATGGTCAACCGCTGGATCAGCTGGTGATTGACTGCAATGACCCGCCGCGAGAAAGCGTGCGCAATCATAATGATGTGACGCGCGCATTGCAGATTATTGAACAGCTGGCGCCGCGCCAGGCCTGGCTTATCCACCTGAGCCATGAGATGGACAGTTGGTTACTCAATAATCGCTTACCGGACAATGTGCTGGCGGCTACTGACGGTCAGACCATCACGGTCGGTTCCTCACACGCTGTCACTGTTTAATCATTTTACTGTCATCAAGACTTCATCGGATTTGCCCGTAATAACGGGCAATCAAGACCTCAGCGAGATGGAGTGCAACATGGCACAGGCATTACTGAAAACCGTTATCGACAATCCTTATGTTCCGCACGCCGGGCAAGGCAACAAGGTGCTGTCGGTACAGGGACTGTGCAAGGCGTACGGCGAAAACCGCGTACTGGATAATGTCAGCTTCGATCTGCATGCGGGCGAGCTGGTGGCCGTGATTGGTCGCTCAGGCGCAGGCAAATCGACACTGTTACACATGCTGAACGGCACCATCAGTGCTTCGCAGGGCGCGATTCTCAGCAATCGTCAGGGTGAAGCGGATCGTGATGTAGTGACGCTCAACAGCCGCCAGATGCGCGAATGGCGCAGCGAATGCGGCATGATCTTCCAGGACTTCTGTCTGGTGCCGCGTCTTGATGTACTGACCAACGTCCTGCTGGGACGCCTGAGCCAGACCTCAACCCTGAAATCCTTCTTCAAAGTGTTCTCCGAAGCGGACCGTGCGCAGGCCATTGAGCTGCTGCAGTGGATGAACATGCTGCCGCAGGCGCTGCAGCGTGCGGAGAACCTGTCAGGCGGACAGATGCAGCGCGTGGCGATTTGCCGTGCGTTGATGCAGAACCCGCGCATCCTGCTAGCCGATGAGCCGGTGGCCTCACTCGACCCGAAAAACACCAAACGCATTATGGATGTGCTGCGTCAGGTGAGCGAGCAGGGCATCAGTGTGATGGTGAACCTGCACTCGATTGAACTGGTGAAGCAGTACTGCACCCGTGTTATCGGCATTCAGCGCGGCAAAGTGCTGTTTGACGGACATCCTTCTCAGTTGACTGATGGCTTGCTGCATGAGCTATACGGCGACGAAATTAACCAGCTCCACTAACTTCCACGGCAAGAGAAAAAACACGAATGAAACTGACCTCTTTAGCTTTATTGACTGTTGCAATGACTTTTGGCGTTAACGCAGCGGATGCACCAAAAGAATTGAACCTCGGGATTTTGGGTGGACAGAACGCCACTCAGCAGATCGGTGATAACCAGTGCGTGAAAGATTTCTTCGATAAAGAGCTGAATGTCGATACTAAAATGCGCAACTCGTCTGACTACTCAGGCGTGATTCAGGGCCTGCTGGGTAACAAAATTGATATGGTGCTGAGCATGTCTCCAGCATCTTACGCTTCCGTCTATCTGCAGAACCCGAAAGCGGTTGATGTTGTCGGCATCGTGGTAGATGACAAAGACGGTTCACAGGGTTACCACTCAGTCGTGATCGTGAAAGCGGACAGCCCGTACAAAAAACTGGAAGACCTGAAAGGTAAATCTTTCGGCATGGCCGATCCGGATTCAACTTCTGGCTTCCTGATGCCAAACCAGGCGTTCAAGAAAGAGTTCGGTGGCACAGTTGACGACAAGTACAATAACACCTTCTCCAGCGTCACCTTCTCTGGCGGCCATGAGCAGGACATCCTGGGTGTGCTGAATGGTCAGTTCGAAGGCGCAGTGACCTGGACCTCCATGATCGGTGATTACGACAAGGGTTATACCTCTGGTGCCTTTGGCCGCATGATGCGTATGGACCAACCTGACCTGATGAAGAAAATCCGTATCATCTGGCAGTCTCCGCTGATCCCGAACGGTCCAATCCTGGTGAGCAATAACTTGCCCGCTGACTTCAAACAGAAGCTGGTGGCGGCGATCAAGAAGCTGGATAAAGAAGACCACAGCTGCTTTGTTAAAGCGGTGGGCGGTGCTCAGCACATCGGCCCGGCAACCGTTGCCGATTATCAGAACATCATTGATATGAAACGTGATCTGATGAAAGGCTCACGCGGTTAATTTCGCGTCTGGCTGGCAGGGTCGCCCGTGATGGCGACCCTTTTCACATCTGCACCACCCTCTACCACAGGACATTCCCCTTGACCGATTTCGAACACTACTACCAACGCATTCGTCGCCAGCAAAAGCGCGACACTGTGCTCTGGTCGCTGCTGTTGGTGGCGCTCTACCTCGCTGCGGGCAAGATGGCGGAATTCAATCTGGTCACCGTCTGGCAATCACTGCCACACTTTTTCGATTACATCGGCGAAACCGTGCCGGTGTTGCATCTGCCCGTGCTGTTCTCCGATGGAAAAACCGAAGGCTCGCTGGCCTATTGGGGCTACCGTCTGCACTTCCAGTTGCCGCTGATCTGGGAAACCCTGCAGCTGGCGCTGTCGTCGACCATTGTGGCAGTGATGGTGGCTGGGGTACTGGCGTTTTTCGCAGCTGATAACACCCAGACGCCGCGCAGCGTCCGCATCGCGATCCGTGCTTTCGTCGCTTTCCTGCGCACCATGCCAGAACTGGCGTGGGCAGTGATGTTCGTGATGGCGTTTGGCATTGGGGCGATTCCCGGCTTCCTCGCACTGGCGCTGCACACCGTGGGCAGCCTGACCAAACTGTTTTATGAATCGATTGAAAGCGCTTCAGACAAACCGGTGCGCGGCCTCGCGGCATGTGGAGCGACCAAATTACAGCGCATGCGCTTCGCCTTCTGGCCGCAGGTGAAACCAACGTTTCTCTCTTACAGCTTTATGCGTCTGGAAGTGAACTTCCGTTCTTCTACCATCCTTGGATTGGTGGGGGCGGGCGGTATCGGTCAGGAGCTGATGACCAACATCAAACTGGATCGTTACGATCAGGTGAGCATCACACTGCTGCTGATCATTGTGGTGGTGTCGCTGCTGGATACGGTATCCGGCTGGTTGCGCCGTCGCGTGGTGGAAGGGGATATCAAATGATCGCATTAGTACCGGATGTGGCAAAACTGAAGCAGGAACATCCTGCACTGTTCGCCGCACAGAACCGTTATCTACGCCGCGTGGCTTTAGTCGCCCTCGCCGTGGTGCTCTATTACCTGTTCTTCTTTGAATTTTTCGGCATTGAGTGGAGCCGGTTCCTGATCGGTTGCCAGCAGCTGGGCCGTTACTTCCTGCGCATGTTTGTCTGGCAGGACTTTATCAACTGGCCGTTTGCTTATTACTTCTCCCAGATTGGCATCACGTTGGCGATTGTCTTCGCCGGGACGCTGACCGCTTCCATTATTGCGCTGCCGGTTTCCTTCCTTGCCGCCCGCAACGTGATGCACGATCCGATTGCCCGTCCGATTTCCTTAGTGGTGCGCCGTTTGCTCGACATCCTGCGCGGTGTCGATATGGCCATCTGGGGCCTGATCTTTGTGCGTGCAGTTGGCATGGGACCACTGGCGGGTGTGCTGGCGATTGTGGTACAGGATGTGGGCTTACTGGGCAAACTGTATGCGGAAGGGCATGAAGCGGTTGAGCGTTCGCCGAGCCGGGGTTTAGGTGCGGTGGGGGCCAATAGTCTGCAGAAACATCGCTTTGGCATCTTTACCCAATCCTTCCCGACCTTCCTGGCATTGAGCCTGTACCAGATTGAATCCAATACCCGTTCGGCGGCGGTACTCGGCTTCGTTGGCGCAGGGGGTGTCGGTCTGGTTTATGCCGAGAACATGCGCCTGTGGAACTGGGATGTGGTGATGTTCCTGACCATCCTGTTGGTTGGCGTGGTGATGATCATGGATGTGATCTCCAGCAAACTGCGTAAGCGCTACATCACGGGGAAACCGTTGCCGCTGTGGCAGCCTGCCGTGCGCGATTAAGCCGTTCACTGCGTTGCCAGGCGCGCTCCAGCGCCTGCGCTAATTGTGCCTGCTGCCAGGGCTTCGCCAGCCGTTCACATAGCGGCAGCGTGACCTGGCTCTGGCGCAAATCCTGACCGCTGATCAGCAGGGTGGCCAGTTCTGGCCACTGCTGCTGTGCCTGACGAATCACATCCGCCCCGTTTAACGCGCCGGGTAACATCAAATCACTGATCAACAACTCAATATCTGGCGTCTGCCGCAGCAGCGTGAGTGCGGATTCGCCATCGCCACACTCTAAAGTGAGGTAGCCGAGTTGATGCAGATGCTCACACAATGTCTGCCTGACGGCGGGTTCATCATCCAGCACCAACACCAGCCGGTCACTGCTGGCACCCGGCGTAAACTCGGGAAGAGTCGGCGCGGGCTGGACCGCTTCCGGTGCGCGCGGCAGTAACAGGCGCACGGTGGTGCCCTGGCCGGGGGCGGTTTCCACTTCGATCTGCCCGCCAGATTGACGCACAAATCCATATACCATCGACAACCCCAGTCCGCTGCCGCTGCCGGTCTCTTTGGTGGTGAAAAATGGCTCAAACACCTGTTCACGTACCTCGGCTGACATGCCGCAGCCGTGATCGATAACTTCAATGGTCACGCGATCGCGTTTACCATCCGCTTCCTGCATTCGCTGATTCCAGATGCGCAGGCGAATTTCTCCGCTCTGCTTCTCCATGGCATCGCGTGCATTGACCACCAGATTCATCAGCGCATTTTCCAGTTGCCCGGCATCGATCCACGCGGGCCAGCCGGGGCGTTGCGCATCAACCACTAATTGCTGACCGGGCAACAGTGCATGCTGTAACAGTGAGTGCAGATTATCGACCAGCTCAATGACTGATACCGCACGCGGATAAAGCGACTGTTTACGTGAGAAGGCCAGCAGCCGCTGGGTAAGCTGTGCCGCGCGGTCGGCCGCCAGCCGGGCTCGCTCAATGCGACTGGCCAGTGAACCGGAGGGGAGTTGGCCCACGGTGAGGGCCAGACTGCCAATAATCACGGCCAGCAGGTTGTTAAAGTCGTGGGCGATACCGCCGGTGAGTTGGCCCACCGCTTTCATTTTTTGGCTGTGCAGCAGCGCTTCTTCCAGCGCCTTACGTGTGGTGCGCTCAAGCACGGTATTGACCATGCCCCGGCGTGGCACCGGGCTAAAGCGCAGTTCCAGCGTGCGGCCGTCGGGCAGGCGAACTTCCTGCGCATCCTGCAGGCTGGTGAGCTGCACATCCATTCGCTCTAGCAGACGTTGATAATGCAGGCCGCGATGCAGGTCGCGTGCCGGAATGCCGAGTAACTCGGCGTACTGCGCGTTCCACACCACCAGTTGCCCACTGTTATCGAACAACGCAAAGCCATCGCGCATGGCGAGGAAAGTGGATTCCAGCTGATTGCTTTTCTCTTTTAACAGGCGGGAAGTGTGGGCCAGTGAAGCCGTATTGCGTGCAAAGACGTTAAAGGCGCGAGCCAGATCGCCGAGCTCATCACGGCGGGCCAATCCCGGAACATTGACGCTTTTCTCGCCCTGGGCCAGACGCGTCATGGCGTGGGCGATAGCGGTCAGGCTGGAACCGAGATTGCGATAAATGTAGTAACCCGCGTAACCGGTGATCAACAGTGCCAGCAGCATAAACAGGCCAATAAACCCGATGATGGAGTCCAGCTCCTGATGCGTGGCGGTACTGCGCGCATCGCTCTGCTGCGCCACCAGTTGCACATAATGGGTGATGTCACCATTCAGCATCGCCACCAGCGCTTTGATGCGATAGGTCGCGTAGGCAATGGCAATATCGCTCTGCTCAAGCTGATCAGCGATGGGTTGTAAGCTGCGCGTGGTGTCGACCAATCGGTCACGCTGCATCGCCAGCGCATCCTGTAACGGTAGGGCGGACCAAATGGGCAGCACCTGCTGTAATTGCTGTTCAGCGGCTTGTGGCGCAGTGGATTGGATTGCCACCTTTAACAGGGCATCCGTTTGCTGGCGCAGCGGCATGAAAGCGCCGTCGCTGGCGAGCACATCAATGCGATTCAGCAAGAGTTGTGCCTGCCACAGGCCACTCAGCATCACATTACGTTGTAAGTGGCGTTGATGGCCAACCCTAAGCAGCTGATTGATGCTCTGTTCCAGCATCTGGCTGCGTTCTCGAATGCGCGCCAGCAGTTCAGGTTGCTGTGCGGCCAGAGGCGCGTTCGCCAGCAGGGATAGGGATTGTTGTAACGCTTGCTGCGTCTGCTGCAGACGAGCCGACTCGCTTTGATACTCCAGCGCACCCACCACCTGCGCCAATCGTACGGCGGCGGTGGCCACGTTGGCAGTATCCCGCGCCAGCGCCAGGCTGCCGTTCATATCCGCCAGGGTTTGCGCCTGTGCCTGCTCCTGAATGTGACCGGCGTGGCGAAATCCAAAAATAGCCACCAGGCTCACCGCCAGCGTGACACTCACCACTAACAGGTTAAACAGCAGCAGGCGACCCCGCGCGCCAGCGTGCCAGTGCAGACTCTGACTCATTGCGGTCACTCCTTACCTCTCAGCTCCCGGCGAGTATAGAAGCGTGACCGGGGCGCAATATGACAAATATGAATGGCCGCTGACATTTTCCATTTATCTGGCGTTGCAACACTCGGCGACAACTTCAGAAAGCAGGAGTCAGGCGATGGCGGCGACACCGATATTAGAAATGCGCGAAATCACCCGACGCTTCGGCAGTTTCTACGCGTTAAAGGGCGTGGATCTGACCGTGTGGCCGGGTGAAGTCCATGCGCTGATGGGCGAAAACGGTGCCGGGAAAAGTACGCTGATGAAGATTCTGGCCGGTGCTTATACCGCCAGCAGCGGGGAAATTCTTATCAACGGTAAACCCTACGCCATCAAAGGCCCAAAAGAAGCGCTGGCAGCAGGCATCACGCTGATTTATCAGGAAATCAATCTGGCACCTAATCTCACCGTGGCAGAGAACATCTTTCTCGGCAGCGAGATCACGCGCGGTGGGCTGGTGAAACGGCGGCAGATGGCGGAAGAGGCACAGCAGGTGATTAATCGTCTGGGTGCCCAATTCAGTGCCAACGATCTGGTGAGCAAACTCAGTATCGCTGAGCAGCAGCAGGTGGAGATTGCCCGCGCGCTGCACCGCAACAGCCGCATTCTGGTGATGGATGAACCCACGGCAGCACTCTCCAATCGCGAAACCGAACAGCTGTTTGCGCTGATTAAACGCCTGCGCAGCGAAGGCATGGCGATCATTTACATTAGCCATCGCATGGCCGAAGTGTATGAGCTTTCGGATCGCGTCAGCGTGCTGCGTGATGGGCAGTATGTTGGCAGCCTGACGCGCGATCAGCTTAATGCCAGTGAACTGGTGCGCATGATGGTTGGCCGTCCGCTGAGCGATCTGTTCAATAAAGACCGCAACATTCCCTTCGGCGAGGTCCGTCTCGCTGTCAATCACCTGACCGATAACCGCAAAGTCCATCCCAGTAGTCTCTCGGTGCGTGCCGGGGAGATTGTCGGATTGGCGGGATTGGTCGGTGCCGGACGCAGTGAGCTGGCGCAGCTGATTTTTGGCGTGCATCAACCCAGGGGAGGCGAAATCTGGATCGATGGCGAGAAAGTCAAAATTCATTCGCCGCGAGATGCCATCGCACGTGGTATTGGCTTCCTCACCGAGAACCGTAAAGAGCAGGGGCTGTTCCTGGAACTGGCCGCACAGGAAAACATCGTGATGGCGACGCTGGAACGCGATGCCAGCTACGGCCTGCTTAATCGGCGTAAAGGGCAAAAGATTGCCGGTGATGCCATCGAATCACTCAACATTCGTGTGCCGCACGCCCAGGTACGGGCCGGGGGGCTATCGGGCGGTAATCAACAGAAACTGCTGATCTCACGCTGGGTAGCGATTGCACCACGCATTCTGCTGCTGGATGAGCCCACGCGCGGCGTGGACGTCGGCGCCAAGAGTGAAATCTACCGCATGATGAACCAGATGGCGCAACAGGGCGTGGCGATTTTGATGATCTCCAGCGAACTGCCGGAGGTGGTTGGGATGAGTGACCGCGTGTATGTGATGCGTGAGGGCAGTATTGCCGGAGAGCTGAGCGGCGCAGAGATTAGCCAGGAAAACATTATGACACTGGCCACCGGCGCACAGCCGGTACAGGCCTGAGGAGACCGCAATGACCAGTGAAACTGCACGCGTAAAAAGTCCAACGCTTAAACGCGCCTTGATGAGCGACCTGCTGCAAACGGTAGGGATTCTGCCGATATTGATCCTGATTGTGGCGGTATTTGGTTTTGTTGCGCCGAACTTCTTTACCGAAGCTAACCTGCTGAATATTACCCGTCAGGCTTCGATCAATATCGTGCTGGCGGCGGGGATGACCTTTGTGATCCTCACCGGCGGGATCGATCTGTCAGTGGGCTCGATGCTGGGCACCACGGCGGTCGTGGCGATGGTGGTGTCGCTGGATCCGGCCTTTGCGGGCCTGACCATCCCGGCGGCGCTCGGCGCAGGGCTGATTATGGGCCTGTTCAACGGACTGCTGGTGGCATGGGCTGGCTTACCGCCCTTTATCGTGACGCTCGGCACCTATACCGCTTTGCGCGGAGCGGCTTATTTGCTGGCGAATGGCACTACCGTCATCAACTCTGACATCAATTTCGAGTGGATAGGCAACGGTTATCTCGGGCCGATCCCCTGGCTGATCATTATTGCCTTTGCCGTCATCGCGCTGTGCTGGTTCATTCTGCGCCGTACCACCCTGGGTGTGCACATCTACGCCGTGGGCGGCAACGTGCAGGCGGCGCGCCTCACCGGGATCAAGGTCGGCATGGTGCTGGTGTTTGTCTATGCCATGAGCGGCATGTTGTCGGGATTAGGCGGATTGATGAGCGCCTCACGCCTCTACAGCGCCAACGGCAACCTGGGTGTGGGGTACGAGTTAGATGCAATCGCCGCGGTGATTCTGGGCGGCACCAGTTTTGTCGGCGGTATCGGCACCATTACCGGCACGCTAATTGGTGCGCTGATAATCGCCACGCTGAACAACGGCATGACGCTGATGGGCGTTTCTTACTTCTGGCAGTTGGTCATTAAGGGCGCTGTGATCATCATTGCCGTACTCATCGATAAGTACCGCACACGTCATCACGTGGGTTAAGGGTGTACTTGCAACAGGCTGTCACACAACGGCGATCTGCTGGATCGCCAACATAATCAAAAAAGCAGGAGAACATCGACTATGCGTTTTAATCCGATTCTGACCGGACTGCTGGCGGCGACGTTGTTGAGTGCGCCACTGGTGCAGGCAAAAGAACTCAAATCCATTGGTGTCACCGTCGGCGATCTCGCCAATCCGTTCTTCGTGCAGATCACTAAAGGTGCTGAGCTGAAGGCGCGTGAACTGGCCGGCGACAAGGTCAATGTGACGCTGGTTTCCAGCGGTTACGATCTTGGTCAGCAGGTGGCGCAGATAGATAACTTTATCGCCGCCAAAGTGGACATGATCATCCTTAACGCCGCCGATTCCAAAGGCATCGCTCCCGCGGTGAAACGTGCGCGTGATGCCGGCATCGTGGTGGTGGCGGTCGACGTGGCGGCTGACGGTGCCAATGCCACCATTACCTCCGATAACACCCAGGCAGGTGCGATGGCCTGTAAATACATCTCTGATCGCCTGAAAGATAAAGGCAACGTGGTGATCATCAACGGACCGCCGGTGTCAGCGGTGCAAAACCGGGTTGAAGGCTGTATGAACGAGCTGAAAACTCATCCCGATATCAAACTGCTCTCCTATAACCAGAACGCCAAGGGCAGTCGCGATGGTGGCCTGGAGGTGATGACCGGACTGCTGTCTGCCAATCCGAAGATCGATGCGGTGTTTGCGATTAACGACCCAACGGCGATTGGTGCCGATTTGGCTGCCAAGCAAGCCCAGCGCAGTGAGTTCTTTATTGTCGGCGTCGATGGTTCGCCAGACGGCGAAGAAGCCCTGAAACGTAAAGGCTCGCTGTTTGTCGCCACCCCAGCGCAAGACCCGCAGGTGATGGCAGCCAAAGCGGTGGAGATTGGCTACGACATCCTGCAGGGCAAACCCGCACCTGACAAACCGGTGCTGATTCCGGTCACGATGATCGATCGCAATACTGTCAGCAGCTACAAAGGCTGGACGGTGAAATAACGTTGATTTCTTGAGGCGGTCTCTGGGCCGCCCACATTGGGAGCGGAGTTATGCATCGATCCGAAGTGAACGCCATTCTGCAACTCACCCGCGAATTCTTTATGCGACAGGATGTGCACCTGCCGCCCTGGGCCGACTATGGCCTCAGCCAATGGCGTGCGCTGGATAAACGCCACGCAGAAGAGCTGCTGGCGCTGCATCTGGGCTGGGATGTCACCAGTTTCGGCGCTGATGATTTCTCGCAGACCGGTTTAACCCTGTTTACCTTGCGCAATGGCTCGCGCGGCGGTCAGCCGTGGGGAAAACCTTACGCTGAAAAAATCATGCACGTGCGGGAAGGGCAGGTGACGCCGATGCACTACCACCCACAAAAGATGGAAGACATCATCAATCGCGGTGGCGGCAATCTGATCGTCACGCTGCATAACCGCGCGGGCGACCGGCTTGATGACTCACCGGTAAACGTCACTTTAGATGGCATTCGCCAAACTCACGCGGCGGGATCGCAACTGCGTCTTTCCCCGGGCGAGAGTGTCACCTTGCTGCCCGGTATCTGGCACAGTTTCTGGGGCGAAGAGGGCTATGGCGATGTGCTGGTTGGCGAAGTCTCGATGCCCAACGATGACGAGCATGACAACGTCTTTCTCACACCGCTGGCGCGCTTTAATCCGATTGATGAGGATGAAGATCCGCGCTGGCTGTTGTGCAACGAATATCACCGCTGGCTGGCATAAAGGAGTTCACGATGGCACTGATTTCACTGGCGCAGGGCCTGGCCCACGCGCAGCAACATCAATACGCGCTCGGCGCATTTAACGTACTGGACACCCATTTTTTGCGTGCGCTGTTCCAGGCGGCTGAGCAACAACGGTCGCCTTTTATCATCAACATCGCGGAAGTGCATTTTAAGTATGTCAGCCTCGAGCATCTGATTGCGGCGATTCGCACAGAAGCGGCGCTGCATGATATCCCGGTGGTGCTCAATCTTGACCATGGTTTGCATTTTGAGGCGGTAATGCAGGCGATTCGCCTCGGATTTACTTCGGTGATGTTTGATGGCTCCACCCTCAGCTATGAGGAGAATATGCGCCAGACCCGTGAAGTGGTGAAGATGTGCCACGCCATTGGCGTATCGGTTGAAGCGGAATTGGGCGCGGTGGGCGGCGATGAAGGTGGGGCACTGTTTGGTGAGGCTGACAGCAACAAATTCACCGATCCTGCTCTGGCGGCGGAGTTTGTCCAGTCAACCGGGATCGATTGTCTGGCCGTAGCGATTGGCAACGCGCACGGCAAATACAAAGGTGAGCCGAAGCTCGACTTTGAGCGTCTGGCGGCAATTCGCTCGGCGGCAGGCATTCCTTTGGTGCTGCATGGCGGTTCAGGGATCAGTGATGCCGATTTCCGCCACGCCATCAGTTTGGGCATTCATAAAATCAATTTCTATACCGGCATGTCACAAGCCGCACTAGGCGCGATAGAAAAGCAAATTACTCAGCGTGATGCGCGCTACGACTCGTTTGCTGAACTGCTGATGGCGGTAGAACACGATATTGCCAATGTGGTGGCGCAGCAGATGCAGGTGTTTGGCAGCGCCGGGAGGGCCTGACATGGTGCAACGCAACGGTATTCTCGGTGCGGGCAGTATGCTGGTGGATCATGTACAACGTATCACGCATTGGCCAGAACAAGGCTGGTTAGCGGAGATCACCCACAGTGAGAAGTGCAGCGGAGGCGCTGCACTGAATGTGCTGTTCACCCTGGCGCGCATGCAGGTCAATTTGCCGCTGGCCGGTGTCGGCATGGTGGGCGGGGACAGTGACGGTGATTACATCGTGCAGTTGCTGGACGATCATCAGATTGATCGTCAGTTTGTACAACGCACGCGCAATGTTAGCACGGCGATGACACAAGTGATGACCACGCCCGATGGTCAACGCACGTTTTTCCATGCCCGCGGCGCCAATGCCGAACTGGATTTGCCCCATTTTGCTGAAGTTGTCACTTCACATCGTATATTTCATCTCGGCTATTTGTTGTTGCTGGATAGTCTCGACCAGTCTGATGAGATTTTTGGTACGCGCAGCGCGCATCTGCTGGCACAAATGCAGCAACGGGGTTACCTCACTTCGCTGGATTTGGTGTCGCGAACCGGGGAGTATCGCCCGTTGGTGGTGCCGGCGTTACGCTGGCTCGATTATCTGGTGATTAATGAACTGGAGGCGCAGTCACTCACTGGCGTGACGCTGCGCAGCGCTTCGGGGCTGGCAGCACCCAGCGCGTTTGCCGAGGCCGCCGCCTGGTTACTGGAACAGGGCGTGCGCCAACGCGTGGTGATCCATGCCCCTGAAGGTGCCTGGGGACAAGAGAGCAGGGGTGAAGCAGGGTGGCAGCCGGCGTGGTGCCTGAAACCAGAAGAGATTGTCGGCAGCGTTGGGGCGGGAGATGCGTTTTGTGCTGGGGTGTTATATGCCAGTCATGAAGGTTGGCCCCTGCTGGAGACATTGAAGCTGGCACATACCTGCGCTTGTTTCAATTTGCATGCAGCGAATGCGCTGGACGGCACGCGGCCATTGGCCGAGATGCAGCGCTGGATGAATCAGGCAATCTGTGTTTCACGCGCGGCTGAAGCCGGACGCAATACATCAGCGGAAAATACGTAACCGAGGCCACGGATGGTGCGGATAAGGCTGGGTTGGTGTGGATTGGCTTCGATTTTCCGCCGCAGTCGCATGATGAGCACGTCTATGGTGCGGTCGAACACCTCAAGACTCTCATTGTGAGTCAGTTCCAGCAGCTGATCGCGCGTCAGCACTTTGCGTGCGTGACCCACCAGGGCGCGCAACAGGGTATATTCGCCTTGAGTGAGGGCGACACTTTCGCGCTGAGGATTAAACAGCTGACAACGCGCATCATCCAGCCGCCAGCCATTGAATTGCCATCCTTCATCCTGCTGTGCATCAGCTTGTGTCAGACGTCCACAGCGGCGCAGTGCTGCACGTGCACGCGCGACAACCACCCGAGGATTAAAGGGTTTGGCGATGTAATCATCCGCACCCATCTCTAATCCCACCACCATATCTGCTTCCGACCCCATCCCGGTCAGCATGATGACCAACAGGTCCGGCCGCTGCCGCTGCATCTGTTGCAGCACCAGTAAGCCGTTGGTGTCCGGTAGCATCATGTCCAGCATCACCAGGGAGATCTCGGGATGCAGGCTGAGCAGCGCAAGGGCATCTTTGCCCTGATGGCAGCTGTAGACGGTAAACACATGTTCACTCAATACATCGTGCAGCAATTCACACACGGCACGATCATCATCAACGACCAAAATCGCGGGCTTCATTGCGCTGTCTCTTATGTTGCGAAAGGGTTAAAAGCAGTGTAACCCGATGTTTTTGAGCTGCTGTCCTGTGCTGCAGAAACGTGAGCGCCATCGCTGAGCAGTGTGCGAAAGCGTGCGTTGCCGCAATCTTTTTCCTCTGGAAGGCAGTAGAAGGGAAAACGATTGCGCAGCCATGGTGCAATGCACCATAATCGCGCCCTGTTCGGGTTCAGAATTATCCTAACCGCAACCGCATTTTGAAACGTAAACGATTGCGTACGGTGATGGCATAGCTATTGCTATGTGGACAGGGGAAAGCGGAAGGTGTGTCTGCCTTGGGTCCAGCGTGTGTCGCTTTCATCAATACAATAATTAGTTTGTTAACCACATTGGCAAGAGAGAACGTGCACCCGTGCCGTCTCCGCTCATGAGAGATGATGATGTTAGAAAAACTCTTCAAACTTAAAGCGCACAACACCACCGTGCGCACCGAAATCATTGCGGGTATCACTACCTTCCTGGCCATGGCCTACATTCTGTTTGTTAACCCGAGCATTCTCGGTGCGACCGGCATGGATAAAGGTGCGGTCTTTGTGGCGACCTGCTTAGCGGCGGCAATTGGCTGTGTGCTGATGGGGCTGATCGCCAACTATCCCATCGCGCTGGCACCGGGCATGGGGCTCAATGCTTTCTTCACTTATACCGTTGTGCTGCACATGGGCTACACCTGGCAGATCGCACTCGGCGCGGTGTTCCTGTCAGCGGTGATCTTCTTTGCGCTGTCAATTTTCAAAATTCGTGAGTGGATTATTGCCAGTATTCCGCTGCCTCTGCGCGCGGGTATCGCTGCCGGTATCGGCTTGTTCCTGGCACTGATTGCGCTGGAAGGCGCGGGCATCGTGGTGGATAACCCGGCAACACTGGTTGGCCTGGGCGATCTGACCAAACCGGGTCCGCTGCTGGCACTGTTAGGCTTCTTCATCATTGTGGCACTGGAAGCGCGTCGCGTGACCGGCGCAGTGTTGATCGGCATCCTGGTCGTGACCTTTATCTCGATGGGCATTGGTCTGACGCCATTTGGTGGCGTGTTCTCAGCACCCCCTTCTATTGCACCCACCTTTATGCAACTGGATATCGCCGGTGCGTTTAACGTGGGTCTGGTGAGCGTTATCTTTGCCTTCCTGTTTGTGGATGTGTTCGATAACACCGGTACGCTGCTGGGCGTGACCAAGCGTGCGGGACTGGCGGATGAGCAGGGCAATGTGCCGAAAATGGGCCGTGCGTTAATCGCTGACAGTGCGGCTGCGCTGTTTGGTTCACTGCTGGGTACCTCAACGACCACCAGTTATGTTGAATCTGCTGCGGGTGTCAGTGCCGGTGGTCGTACTGGTTTAACGGCGATTGTGGTTGCTGTACTTTTCCTGCTGAGCCTGTTCTTCTCGCCGCTGGCGGGTAGTGTTCCGGTTTACGCTACCGCACCAGCATTACTGTTTGTGGCGGTGTTGATGGCCTCTGGTTTGGCCGAAATTGACTGGAAAGACATCACCACGGCTGCGCCAGTGACCGTCACCGCGCTGACCATGCCTTTGACTTACTCCATCGCCAACGGTATCGCCTTCGGTTTCATTACCTGGACCGTGGTAAAACTGCTGAGTGGTCGTACGAAAGAGATCAATGCTGCACTGGTGATTCTCTCGATTCTGTTCGTCATCAAACTGGGCTGGCTGAGCGCTTAAGTTTTGGTTTCCGGAAGCCCGATCGGGCTTCCGTGTTTTCTGTTTCATCCCCACCAATATTTTATGTGCCATCTCTCGCAATCCCTCACTGTGACTGCTTTTGTTATTTCTCTGCCAGTTTTAACCTGCGCGACGTATTGATGCCTGCCTGAACTTTTTTGCCGCGAATGGCGGGTTCGTGGAATGTTTAAGCGGCTCGAATCTGTTTCACTACGCTGCAAGGTGAAGAGATAGCCGGGACTCTCTGGAGGTTTGTAATGGAATACGCCATGCGTACTGCCCCGTTTCTTCCACCACTTATCTATGTCGTCAGGAATATCGGAGATTCAAAAATGGAAGAATTAACTCAACGAGTCGGATTGCTGGAAAAAACTACGCATCAAATTCAACAGGATGTTGCCGTCCTGACCGCGCGATCCGAGAATTTTGCGACTAAGGCCGATATCGGCACGCTGCGTACCGAATTGCTGGGAGAAATGGGAAAGTCGGAAAAGCGTACCGATGGTAAGTTCGAAAAGATGGCGCTGCACTTTGACGATAAGCTGGGGGGAATGGCGCGGCATTTCGACGATAAACTAGGGACAATGGCGCTGAATTTCGACGATAAGTTGGGAGGGATGGCGCGGCATTTCGACGATAAACTAGGGACAATGGCGCTGAGTTTCGACGATAAACTGGGAAAAATGGCGCTGCATTTCGATGATAAATTGGGAAAAATGGCGTTTCACTTTGACGATAAACTTGAAAAGTTGGAAGTGCGCATCGACGACAAGTTGGACAAAATGGAACTGCGCATCGACGACAAGCTAGACAAAATGGAACTGCGTATCGACGACAAGCTAGACAAAATGGAACAGCGCATCGATGTGAAGTTTGAACGCATGGATGAAAAATTTGAGAAGAAGTTTGTCAGGATCGATGAGAGGTTTGAAAAGCTCAATGTGAAATTTGAAAAGCTGAATGACCGACTCACCTGGTCGATTATGGTGCCCGCTATTCTGGCTGTGCTGGCCTGGTTTGTGAAAGACCTGTTGGTTAAAGTTTGAACTGAAATCCCATGTAATTCCGGCCCCAATGGGACCGGAGTTAAACCTTTACCTGAAAGGGGGTTCATTAAAGGTGCGCAACTTCCTTGAATGCAACTTATCGCCCTCAGCACGCAGCAGTTCTACCGCGCAAATGCCAATCTGCAGGTGCTCAGAAATAGCCCCCTCATAGAAACGATTCGCCTGGCCCGGCAATTTAATCTCGCCGTGCAGTGGCTTATCCGAGACGCACAGTAAGGTGCCGTAAGGTACACGGAAGCGATAGCCTTGCGCGGCAATCGTGGCACTCTCCATATCAACTGCCACCGCGCGACTCAGGTTAAAGCGCAGTGCAGAAGCGGAGTAACGCAACTCCCAGTTACGGTCATCTGTGGTCACTACCGTACCGGTGCGCAGACGCTGTTTCACCTCTTCTCCCGGCATGCTGCTCACGGCTTTGGTGGCGTCATAGAGCGCGCGCTGCACTTCAGCAATGCTTGGAATAGGAATGTCCGGCGGCAGCACACTATCCAGCACATGATCGTCACGCAAATATGCATGCGCCAGCACGTAATCACCGATGGTCTGGCTTTCACGCAGGCCGCCGCAGTGACCAATCATCAGCCAGGCGTGGGGGCGAATCACTGCCAGATGGTCGCAGATGGTTTTGGCATTGGACGGACCCACACCAATGTTCACAAGGGTGATGCCACGGCGATTCGGTGATGTCAGGTGCCAGGCCGGCATCTGGTGCTTCTTCCAGGCCAGATCAGACATCATTGCCGTGGGATCCTGGGTGTCAGCGGTGATCACCACATCGCCAGCACAGGCAAGGCTGTCATAGGGTGTGGAAGGATCCTTAACCTGCTCAATCGCCCAACGCACAAACTCATCGACATAGCGCGTGTAGTTAGTGAAGAGCACAAACGGCTGGAAATGCTCGACGGCTGTACCGGTGTAGTGGCGTAAACGCGCCAGTGAGAAATCAGTGCGCAGTGCATCGAAGTGTGACAGCGGGAAAATGGCATTCGCATGGAACAGGCCATCTGCGGTTTCATCGCCAATCTGCGACAGTTCGGTGGTAGGGAAATGGCGCGCAATGCTGGCGCTCATCGAGCGATCCAGTGTCAGGCCATCAATGACGTACGGGTACGGAATCTCCTGCTGAGAAGGCACCACTTCAACCAGGACGTCGTACTCTTTCTCCAGCATCTGTAATTGCTCACTCAGGTAGTGACGCAACAGTGCCGGGCGGGTAATGGTGGTGCTGTAACTGCCGGTGTGGGTAAAACGTCCCCATGCACGAGTGCGGTTTTGCTGTGGGCCTTCACCCAGCCAGGTGATGCGCAGTTCCGGATAAACAAACAGACCTTTCTGTCGCGCATCTTCATCCGGCAGCGTGCCGGTTGTCGTGAAATCGCGAATCGCGTTGCGCAGTGCTTCCACTGCGCTTTCATACAGGCGCTCCAGTTCATCCAGTGCCTGCTGGCTACTCAATCCGTTCCGTTGCGTATTCATAGATTCTCCTTCAGGAAACGTGGACCGATTTGACCAGAGCATAGCGGATAAACACCCCAGCACGATGAATAATCTGTGATCGACCGCATTCTGCACCATCACGGTGCTGGTGTGCGGCGCAACTCTGGCTATGTTTATGATTAGCAGGGATGTCACCTCGCGCCTCGTCTGCCCTGGCGCGATGCCACTGCAAAAAGCTGCCACCGACCGTCTTCTTTGGCGAGTTTCTTGCTTGATCCTAAATCGTGGCCCTATCGGCTGCATACAGTGCTGCAAAAGTTTCAGAAATTGATTTCTCCCAGGCCGTGGTATGGCTCCGTTCCTGACCCGTTGAGGATTGAAAGCATGTCTTTGAAATTCATGAAACACCCAGTGAAGGTGGTACTTGCAGGTTGTCTGAGCATGGCATTTTACGCTCAGGCGGATATCAAGATTGGTGTGGCAGGCCCGTTCTCTGGTCCAAATGCGACCTACGGGGCGCAATACTGGAAGGGCGCTAGTCAGGCTGCCGATGATATCAATGCCGCTGGCGGTATTAACGGCGAAAAAATTGTGCTGGTGCAGGGCGATGATGCCTGCGAACCCAAACAGGCGGTATCAGTAGCAAACCGACTCGTCGATCAGGACAAAGTGATGGCGGTGGTGGGTCACTTCTGTTCCTCCTCCACCATGCCCGCGTCAGAGGTGTATGACGAAGCGGGCGTGTTGGCGATCACCCCCGGGTCCACCAACCCGCAAATCACCGAGCGCGGCATGAAAACCATGTTCCGCATGTGTGGCCGTGACGATCAGCAAGGCGCGATTGCGGCGGACTTCATTATCGACAAACTGAAAGCGAAAAAGGTGGCGGTAATCCATGACAAAGACACTTACGGTCAGGGGCTGGCCGATGCCACCAAAGCTGCGCTGGAAAAACGTGGCGTGAAAGAGGTGCTGTATGAAGGGCTTTCACGCGGTGAGAAAGACTTCAATGCGCTGGTCACCAAGATTGGCGCGGTGAAACCCGACGTGGTCTATTTCGGTGGTTGTCATCCAGAAGCCGGTCCGCTGGTGCGTCAAATGCGTGAGCAGGGTGTGAATGCCGCCTTCTTCTCCGGAGACTGCATCGTGACGGAAGAGATGGTAACAGCGGCTGGTGGCCCTCAATACACCAAAGGGGTTTATATGACCTTCGGTAATGACCCGCGCACCATTCCGGATGGCAAAGCGGTGATTGAGAAGTTCCGCGCCAGCGGCTTCGAACCGGAAGGTTACACCCTGTATGCTTACGCCTCTGTGCAGGCTATTGCGGCGGCTTACAAAGCGGCGGGTAAAGACAACGCCAAAGCCAGTGACTGGTTAAAAGCCAACAGCGTCGATACCGTGATGGGTAAAAAAGCCTGGGATGGCAAAGGCGATTTGAAAGTCTCGGATTATGTGGTTTATCAGTGGGATGATAAAGGCAAGTATCACCAACTGTAATTCGATACGCGGCCCCGTATCACGGGGCCTTTCGCCATTGGGCGCGAGGTATGCGCTCCCTTTACGCGCGGGATGGATTTATGGACGCCTTTTTCTTACAGCAGCTGATTAACGGCCTGACGCTGGGCGCAGTGTATGGGTTGATCGCCATCGGTTACACCATGGTTTACGGCATTATCGGCATGATCAACTTCGCGCATGGCGAGGTGTATATGGTCTCCGCCTATTTGTGCGCAATAGGCTTAGCACTCCTGAGCTTCTTCGGTATTCACTCCTTTCCATTACTGATTTTCGGCACCTTGCTGTTCACTATTATTGTCACGGCGGCTTATGGCTGGGTCATCGAGCGTATTGCTTATCGACCCCTGCGTAATTCCACGCGCCTTGCACCGTTGATTTCCGCCATCGGCATGTCGTTGATTCTGCAAAACTACGTGCAGCTTAGCCAGGGGCCCAACCAGCAGGGCATCCCGACGCTGCTGACGGGTGTGCTGCGCATGGAAGTGGATGGCGGCATTGTGCAAATCACCTGGACCAAAGTCTTTATTCTGATTGCCGCTTTCTGTGGCATGGCGCTGCTCACCTGGATCATTCAGTACACCAAACTTGGCCGCGTCTGCCGTGCCGTTCAGCAGGATCGGCGCATGGCATCGATTCTCGGCATCAATACTGACCGCGTGATTTCGCTGGTGTTTGTCATCGGTGCAGCCATGGCCGGACTGGCGGGCGTGCTGGTGACCATGAATTACGGCACGTTTGATTTTTATGCCGGATTCATTATCGGTATCAAAGCCTTTACGGCGGCAGTACTGGGCGGTATCGGTTCTCTACCCGGAGCCATGCTCGGTGGACTACTGCTTGGGGTAGCGGAAGCGCAGTTTGCGGGGCTGGTTAACTCTGACTACAAAGATGTGTTCTCGTTTTCGCTGCTGGTGGTGATTTTAATCTTCCGTCCGCAGGGACTGCTGGGTCGTCCGCTGGTCGCAAAAGTGTGAGGAAGCCACGATGAATGCAATGACGCAAAAAGCGGGCGTGCGTGAAGCATTGCTCGACACACTGCTGGCGGGAGTGATTGCGCTGGTGGTGTTTGGCCCGATTGTGGGCGTGGTGCTGGAGGGTTACAGCTTCACACTGTCGCCGCAACGTGTGGCGCTGTTAGTGGGATTAGTGATGGTAGGGCGCTTAATGCTCAGCCTGTTCACCCGTACGTCCTATGGACAACGCTTTACACGCAAGTTTGAAGGCAATGACGATGGCGTATATGTCCGCGAACCGGGTTATCGCTCGCGGATGCGCTGGATATTGCCGCTGTTATTGATTGCCGCATTTGCCTTTCCATTTCTATCGAGTAAATACCTGTTAACCGTGACCATTCTGGGGCTGATTTATGTGCTGCTGGGGCTGGGGCTCAATATTGTGGTGGGGTTGGCGGGATTACTTGATTTGGGTTATGTCGCATTTTATGCCATCGGCGCTTATGGCCTGGCACTGGGCTACGAGTACCTCGGCCTGGGATTCTGGAGTATGTTGCCGATCGCGGCATTAATGGCGGCCTTTGCCGGAGCGCTGCTGGGGTTTCCGGTGTTGCGCATGCATGGTGACTATCTGGCGATTGTGACCCTCGGCTTTGGTGAAATCATCCGTCTGGTCTTAACCAACTGGTTGTCGTTTACCGGTGGACCCAATGGCGTATCGGTGCCTTCCCCGACATTTTTCGGCCTCGAATTTGCTCGCCGGGCGCGGGACGGGGGCGTGCCTTATCACGAGTTTCTGCATCTCGATTACAACCCGAATATGAAATTCATCTTCATCTATGTGGTACTGGTACTCGTGGTGCTGCTGGTGCTGTTAATCAAGCATCGGTTAACGCGCATGCCCATTGGCCGCGCCTGGGAGGCATTGCGGGAAGATGAAATTGCCTGCCGCGCCATGGGGCTTAATCATGTACTGGTCAAACTCTCCGCCTTTATGTTAGGTGCCTCGATGGCCGGGATTGCCGGGGTGTTTTTCGCCAGCTATCAGGGGTTCGTGAATCCAACTTCCTTTACTTTCTTCGAATCAGCGTTAATCCTGGCGATTGTGGTTCTGGGGGGGATGGGCTCGACACTGGGCGTGGTGCTTGCCGCTTTTGTACTGACAGTCGCGCCTGAACTGCTGCGTAGTTTTGCCGAATATCGTGTGCTGCTGTTTGGCATGCTGATGGTGTTAATGATGATTTGGCGACCACGCGGATTGGTTCGTACTGCACGTGTGGGTGTTCCGCTGCGGAAAGGAGTACGCCATGAGTGATGCCATTCTACAAGTTGATCATTTAATGATGCGCTTCGGCGGCATCAAAGCCCTGAACGATGTCAGCCTTTCTGTGGCGCGCGGTTCGGTTACCTCATTAATCGGCCCTAACGGGGCGGGAAAAACCACGGTGTTCAACTGCCTGACCGGGTTTTATCGCGCCACCGGCGGGCGCATCATACTTAATGCCCAACAGCGCAGTACCGATGTGATCCAGGTGCTGGGGCAAAAAATTCATCCGCAGGACTGGCTTCATCCGGCACGGCTGGGTTCGCGCGTGTGGTACAAAATGTTTGGCGGCGCGCACCTGGTTAACCGTGCTGGGCTGGCGCGTACCTTCCAGAATATCCGCTTGTTCCGCGAGATGTCGGTGGTAGAGAACCTGCTGGTGGCGCAGCACATGCAGGTCAATCGTCAACTGCTGGCCGGCGTATTGAATACCCGTGGTTATCGCGAAGCGGAAAATCGGGCGTTAGACCGCGCTTTTTACTGGCTGGAAAATGTGGATTTGGTCTCCAGCGCCAATCGACTGGCTGGCACGCTCTCGTATGGTCAGCAGCGCCGACTGGAGATTGCGCGTGCCATGTGCACGCGACCGGAACTGATTTGTCTGGATGAGCCGGCCGCGGGATTAAACCCGGTCGAAACCGATGCGCTGAGTCAGATATTGCATCGCTTACGCGCTGATCACCGTATCAGCGTGTTGTTGATTGAGCACGACATGCCGATGGTCATGCGCATCTCCGATCACATTGTGGTACTGGATCATGGCGATGTCATTGCACAGGGGACGCCGCAGCAAATTCGCCACGATCCCAACGTTATCGCCGCCTATCTCGGCGCAGATGAGGAGAGCGACCATGACTGAACCGATGTTGAGTTTTGAACAGGTGGACGTGTTTTATGGTCCGGTTCAGGCGCTCAGGCAGGTTTCCCTGACGGTGAACCAGGGGGAAACGGTGGCGCTGATCGGTGCTAACGGCGCGGGAAAATCTACGCTGCTAATGTCGATTTTTGGCCAGCCGCGCATTGCCAGTGGTGACATTCGCTTACGTGGCGAGTCCATCAGCCATCGCAGCACCCATTTCATCGCCGCCAGCGGCATTGCACAAGCGCCTGAAGGCCGCCGCATCTTTCCCGATATGACGGTGGAAGAGAACCTGCTGATGGGCACGATCGCGGTGGGCGATCGCTTTGTGAAAGAGGATAAAGATCGCATGTACCAACTGTTTCCGCGCCTGCTGGAGCGGCGTAAACAGCGTGCCATGACGCTCTCGGGTGGAGAGCAGCAGATGCTGGCGATTGCGCGTGCGCTGATGAGTCGCCCAAAACTGCTGCTGCTGGACGAACCGAGTCTGGGTCTGGCGCCGATTGTGGTGAAGCAAATTTTCAGCATCCTGCGTGAATTGACCCAGCAGGGCATGACGCTGTTCCTGGTAGAACAAAATGCCCGTCATGCGCTGCGACTGGCCGATCGCGGTTATGTGATGGTCAACGGCGAGATCAAACTGAGCGGCAGTGGGGAAGAACTCCTAAATAACGATGAGGTGCGCAGCGCTTATCTCGGTGGTGCAGCGGATCCTGCGGTGGTGGCGACAAAAAGTTTGTAATAATGATTAAATGGTGATGGGAAACACTTTGCATATTTCTTAGTGGCCTATCATCATTATTACTCTTCTTCCTCTCCAAAGTGATTTGGTACTCCCTTGCAAAATCCTGGCGTAGCAGTGATGCGGGCGGTCAGAAATACGGCGTGGTATCCGAAACGTCGCTCTTATCGCACGCTGTTGTGGCGTGAAATTACCCCATTAGCCGTGCCCATCTTTATTGAAAACCTCTGTGTGATGCTGATGGGCGTCCTGAGTACTTTCCTCGTGAGCTGGCTGGGGAAAGAGGCGATGGCGGGGGTCGGTCTGGCCGACAGCTTCAACATGGTGATTATCTCCTTCTTTGCGGCGATTGATCTCGGCACCACGGTGGTGGTGGCCTTTAGCCTCGCCAAGCGCAACGGCAAACGCGCGCGCGCAGCTACGCGGCAGTCGCTGGGCTTGATGACGGTGCTGGCATTCGTGCTGGTGATCGTGATTGAGATCTGGGGACATCTGATTATCGATGTTATCGCGGGCAGCGCGGAACCCAAGGTGAAGGAACTGGCGCTGAGCTACCTGCAAACGTCGGCGTGGAGCTATCCAGCCGCGGCGATCGCCCTGATCGGTAGCGGCTCGTTACGCGGAGCGGGAAACACTAAAATTCCGATGCTGATTAATGGCGGCATGAACATCCTTAACATCGTGATCAGTAGCGTACTGATTTATGGTGCGATGGGGTGGGAAGGGATGGGCTTCGTTGGGGCCGGGTTAGGATTAACCATCTCACGCTATATCGGCGCGGCGGCGGCCATTTATGTGCTGTATCGTGGCATTACGCCGGCGTTAAGAATCAGCATCGCCAGCTATTTCCGACGCTGGGATCGCAACATCCTGATGGAAGTGCTGGGGATCGGGGTGCCGGCCAGTATTGAGTCAGTGCTGTTTAACGGCGGTAAATTGCTGACGCAGATCTTTGTGGCAGGCATGGGCACCAATGAAATCGCCGGTAACTTTATCGCCTTCTCCATTGCCACGTTAATTAACCTTCCGGGCAACGCCCTCGGTTCGGCTTCCACCATCATTACCGGTAAGCGGCTGGGTAAAAATCAGGTGATGCAGGCGGAAAGGCAGATTAAACATGTGTTCTGGCTGGCGATGATTGGGCTGTGCACACTGGCCTTGATCACCGTACCACTGGCGGGCACGCTGGCTAGATTCTACACCCGCGACCCTGAAGTTATTGAAGTCACCAAACACCTCATCTGGCTTAATGCGGCCTTTATGCCGATCTGGACCGCATCCTGGGTGCTACCTGCTGGTTTGAAAGGCGCGCGCGATGCGCGATACACCATGTATGTGTCAATGTTCAGCATGTGGGGTGCGCGCGTGGTTGCCGGCTACGTGCTGGGGATCATGCTCGGTATGGGCGTGGTCGGGGTGTGGCTGGGCATGTTCCTCGACTGGACAGTGCGCGGTGTGTTCTTCTGGTTCCGTTTGACCAGCGGCAAATGGCTCAATAATTACCGTCGTATGCTGGCGAAGAGCCGGGCATAACGGAGTGGGCCGTCGTAGCAGACGGCGGCCTTCAATATATGCATTAATTGGGATTCAATCGCATATCTTATCGTTTTGGTTATAAAGCAAGTTAGGTTTTACTGTCAGGGTCAACCCTTACTGGAGAACCTGACGATGAAAACGACGCTGTCACAGTGGTTCCATCGCCTGATCAACGCCACATCACAACCCGCTGAAGAGCGTGAGTTCGATCTCAGCAATCATATTGATTTGCTGATTCCGGTCAGCCAACTTTATGGCATTGAATTCCATCCGTCGGTGTATCGCTACTATGAGCGATGAACGCCTGCATCACGCTATGCGATACAGTTACTGGAATGAACTGTGCGCGCTGCTTAAAAACCCGCTGCCCTGTCCAGCGGGTTTTTTGTGCCTGAATATTAGCCCTTCCTGACGACTTCTTGAGCAAACCCTGACGCAACCCTCCTGCTGGCACTGATTGTATTAATTATGTAAGGCTACCGTAAAGAAACTTATTCCCAAGCCGTTGCGCTTCATGCAAGAATAAAAAAGTAAATGATAACCATTGGCGTTATCGTTTAGGTGTTGCATCTCAAGGCAGTGGAGATCATGGCACCTTGAGTGTTTTGGTTTGCTTGATGCAATAAGCCCGTCAATAACGATAAGAAATTTACTTTTTAAAATGGATAACAATCGCAATTTGCCGTTTGGCAGTTTCAATTCGCTGACCCTGTTCACCGGGCTATGTATTGGTATTTCTCCTGCTGCTGCTCTGGCCGCTGATAATGCCAACAAAAAATCTGACGACACTTTAGTGGTGACGGCGCAAACGCCTTCTCTGTATGCGCCTAATACTTCTGCCGACCCCAAATTTACCCGTCCGCTGGTGGATACCACCCGCACCATGACGGTCATTCCTGATCAGGTGATCAAAGATCAAGGTGTCAATAACCTGACCGATGCGCTGAAAAATGTGCCGGGGGTGGGGGCGTTCTACGCCGGGGAAAATGGCAGTTCTTCGACCGGTGATGCCGTGTATATGCGTGGCATGGATACTTCAAACAGCATTTACGTGGACGGCATTCGTGATATTGGTAGCGTGACACGCGATACCTTTAATACTCAGCAGATTGAAGTGATTAAAGGGCCGTCTGGCACTGATTACGGTCGTAGCGCGCCGTCGGGTTCAATTAACATGATCAGTAAGCAGCCGCGTCTGGATACGGGCCTGGATGCGTCGGCCAGTGTCGGTAGTGCGTGGATGCGCCGCGGTACGCTGGACTATAACCAGGCCTTCAACGACAACAGCGCGTTTCGCCTCAATCTTATGGGCGAGAAAACCCACGATGCCGCACGCGATAATGTGCAAAATGAGCGTTATGGTGTCGCGCCTTCACTGGCATTCGGTCTGGATACGTCAACGCGTTTGTATCTGAACTATCTGCATGTGCATCAGAACAACACACCAGATGGCGGCATTCCGACCATCGGCCTGCCGGGATACTCGTCACCGACTGCCGCTACCTCTGCACTTAATCATTCGGGTAAAGTGGCGACCAGTAATTATTACGGTACCGATTCCGATTTCGACAAATCCACCACCGATAGCGGCACTATTCGCTTCGAGCACGATCTTAGCGACAGCACCACGATTCGCAACACCACGCGCTGGTCGCGAGTGAAGCAGGAGTATCTGCTGACCGCGGTAATGGGCAGCACCATTACCACGCCAAATCCTAATGATGTTGGCACCTGGACCTGGACGCGCAACGCAAACCTGAAAGATGTCAGTAACCGCATCCTTACTAACCAGACCAATATTACCTCGAAATTCTATACCGGTTCAGTGGGGCACGATGTCAGTGCTGGCGTGGAGTTCACGCGTGAAAACCAGACCAACTACGGCGTCAACGCCATTACTGCGCCTGCGGTTAATATCTACCATCCGATCAGCAGCATTTCCGTGGGTGGGCTGGATCGCAATGGCGCCAATGCCAACGGGCAGACCGATACCACCGGAATCTATGCCTTCGATACGCTGGCTATGACCAAAAACTTCGAGCTGAACGGCGGCATTCGTCTTGATAGCTATCACACTGATTATGACAGTGCTACGGCGTGTGGCGGCAGCGGGCGCGGTGCGCTGGCGTGTCCAACGGGCATCGCACGCGGCACGCCTATCACCACCGTTGATACCGCCAAGTCTGGCAATCTGGTGAACTGGAAAGCGGGTGCGCTCTATCGTTTGACCGAGCAGGGCAATGTTTATGTCAACTATGCGATTTCTCAGCAGCCTCCGGGTGGTAGCAGTTTTGCGCTGGCGGCAGGTGGCACCGGTAACAGTGCAAACCGTACTGATTTCCAGCCTCAGAAAGCTAAATCAAGCGAAGTGGGAACCAAATGGCAGATTCTGGATAAACGTCTGCTACTGAATGCTGCGCTGTTCCGCACCGATATCGAAAACGAAGTCACCGCGAATGACGACGGCACTTACTCACAGACCGGTAAAAAACGCGTTGAGGGCTATGAGCTTTCAGCTACTGGCAACATCACCCCAGACTGGGAAGTGATTGCCGGTTACACCCAGCAGCACGCTTCGGTGAAAGAGGGCGCAGCCGTCGCTCAGGATGGTTCATCTGCTATCGCTTATACACCGAAACACGCCTTCACCTTGTGGACGCAATATCAGGCCACTGATGCGATTTCTGTTGGTGCGGGGGCGCGTTACGTGGGCAGTCTGCGTCGCGGCAGCGATGGCGCGGTAGGCACGCCAGACCATACTGAAGGTTATTGGGTGGCAGATGCGAAGCTGGGCTACAAGGTTAATAACAACCTCGATCTGCAGCTCAACGCGTACAATATTTTCGATACCCACTATGTGGCTTCCATCAATAAGAGTGGATACCGCTACCATCCGGGTGAGCCACGTACCTTCTTGTTAACGGCAAACGTACATTTCTAAGAGTCAACGTGGGGCGTTCGCGCCCCTATTTATGAGAGAACACCGCGATGATGTATCACATTCCTGCAGTGCTGACGCCTGAAGAGGTGGCAAATTTCAGTTCGCTGCTGCAACAGGCCGAATGGATTGACGGACGCGCCACGGTGGGCAGCCAGGGCGCAACGGTAAAAAATAATCAGCAGATTGATACGCGTACGCCGCTTTATGATCGGTTGCAAACAGCAGTGATGCAGGCTTTAAACAACAACCCGCTGTTCTTTTCTGCTGCACTGCCGCGCTCTATTTCTACACCGCTGTTTAACCGCTACGAACAGGGTGAGACCTACGGTTTTCACGTTGATGGCGCGGTGAGACATAATGGTGCTGCCGGGTGGATGCGTACCGATCTCTCGGCCACGCTGTTTCTCAGTGAACCTGACAGTTATGACGGCGGCGAACTGGTAATTGAAGACACTTATGGTCAACATAAGGTGACATTGCCTGCCGGACATCTGGTGCTTTACCCTTCGAGTAGTCTGCACTGTGTTACACCGGTGACGCGCGGCGCACGTGTGGCCTCGTTTCTGTGGATTCAGTCGATGGTGCGTGATGATAAACAACGCGCCATGCTGTTTGAACTGGATCGTAATATCCAAAGCCTCAAAGCGCGTCATGGCGATAGCGAGGAGCTGCTGTCTCTGCTGAACATGTATCACAACCTGCTGCGCGGTTGGACGGAAGTGTAGCGAATGAGGGCAGTTGCCGAGTGCTCGTACACAACCTGATGGCTCAAAGGTTCATTTTTGAACCTTTGGCGTGTTTTCATTGGGAACGTGGGCGTCAAAAATACATAAAAGGGTATGCAAGGTTCAAACATGACCCTTTTGCGATCAGAATCTGGCACAGGATGTCGATGCCAGTTTTTTAGAGACGAGGGAACGCAACGTGATGAAAAGCAAAAAAACCGCTCAGGTTTCCCTGAGCGGGTTTCTTTAAATATGGCTCCTCTGACTGGGATCGCCTTAGCCAGTAACTGGCTAATAAATAAGCTAAACCTGAATAGTAGTTCTGTCAAGACCACCATAATGACCACCACTTGTTGTTGGTTACATAAATCTGGCATGGGGACTTCCACTGCATGGGATGATCATTCATCAGATGGCTGCAACATTAGCAGGCACAAGTTAAGCTACTCGGCTATGTCACCGGTAATGATTGATTCAATGCTTAATGCCATTGGCTATACCTTACTGACGATGCTGGTTTCTGGCCTGGTTTGAAGGGGTTAACGGGTTCAACTGGTTTAACTGGTTGCCGGGTCGCCATTGGGTTTGATAGTGGTGACCAGCTCCGGTGGCATTGCCGAGCATCGGCTGATTGAACATGTGTTGAGGATCATTATCAACGGATTTCGATCCTACCATTTAATATTCTACTGGTGGCGCTGATTCCTTTTACGCGTTTTCTGGTTGGCACGTCGCTTGGAACCTGAGCAGCGATTGTTCCACTGTTGATCACCGCGACGCTTTATTTTGCCCGCGTGGCGAACGTGTCATTGCGCGAGGAGGATCGTGGTTTGATTGATGCCGTACGTATCATGATGGTCAGCTAATTGCGTATCGTCTGGGAAATGTTGGTACCGGAAGCGTTACCGGGCATTCTGGCAGGACTCGTTATTACATTAGTGGCGCTGGTCGGGGCATCCGCGATGGCCGGGGCAATTTGTGCCGGGGGCAGGGTGTTCTCGCGAGTCGTTATGGCTATCAGCGGTTTGAAACTAATGTGATGCTGGCGGTAATCACGGGGTTGATCATTCTGGTGTGCGGTATTCAATGGCTGGGCGATCGTCTGGTGCTAAAGTGGATAAAACGTCATTAGTGACGATTTCCCTGTAAAGGCGCGGTTTATCGCGCCATTTTTTATCTTTCTTCCGTTCATTCCTGCCTGAACCATCCATTCATTTCATTTCCTTTACATTCATGCCGGGCGTTTCTGTCTAAGATGCAGGCGAAATTCTGCGATAAACGGACAAAATATCCGCTTCGTAATGTTTTTTAAGTATAAAAACCTGACCTGTCATGGTTAACCCAAATTGAGTAAACACTTCTTCAATCAGTGCCACTTTGTTTGTGAATTTTTATGAATTTTTGATGGATGGTTTTTTATCTTAAGTGGTAATTTTCTTATGTATTCAATGTTTTTTTGAGAAAAATCTGATTTCAGTAGCGCAAGGCGGGGTAAGTTTCCATTAAATACATTTGTTAAGCAATGTTTATGTATGTTTCTAAGGGGAGCGGACGTTGATATTTTGTCAGGCTTATGTAAATCTTTCGCGGATGTAAATACATGGATGATTATTTGTGCTCGCGAGCGGATTTAACTGAGCTCGTGCGGTAGCTATGGAGCTACAAGTTGATCTTAAATTATTGATTTAGATCGATTGCGATCCATGTTTCTCGCGATTAATATTCGTCACGACTTTTGCACCCTGATTGAGTGGTTTCATATGGCAGGGTGGATTTCAGACCAGGAATGTCATTAGTAAATCTTGTGAACGCTGCTTTACCCTATTTTTGTTGCAAATATTGATCACTTTGATGAATGTTTTCATTGCAACCTAAAATCCTTCCTGGTCTTGCACTCCCTTTTATTGCATCTCAATTACATAATTTGTATTGATCTATTTTAACTTGATATTTGATCTAAAGGTTCCAGAAAACTCCGGAGCCAAACTATCAAATGGTCCTGAATGTATAGGCTTGTCCCTGCATTTAGTGATTTGTTTTGCTAACAACCGGCCAATGGCCATTTTTTAGAGATTAATGGAACTAAACATGAAGAAAATGGTGAATCTCCGCATCGCGTTAAGCCTGCTGTTTGTCCTTGCTATGGCAGGTTGTAAAGCGCCACCGCAAATCACTGATGACACCCTGGAGACCAGCACCGTTGACGGTGTAGCGTTGGTCCACCGCCATGCTGTTATACCACCTGGGCAATTCAGCCCCATCAACGAGGCCTATCGTGCGCTTTACCCGACGTCTGTTATGACCCGTCCTGATTTCGGCGGCAAAGTGGTGACCAGTCTTGAAACCGGTGGAACCTACACCGTACTCGGTATGGTAGAGAACAATTGGCTAGCAATTGGCGAGTTGCCTCAGCAGGCAGAAGCCCCGGCTGAAGGCCAGAAAACCGACGATGCAAAAGCTGTAGCCTCACCAGCCGCAGCTCAGCTCACAGGCTATGTACCGTTCCGTGCGTTGGTGAAAAGCGATCTTTATGATCAAACCCTGAAAGCGGATCAGCCTAAACGCCGTGTACGTAGTGCCAAGAAAAAGACCTGCGTCTCGGTTGATGGCGACAGCAAAGCCTGCCAGAACGGAAACAGTGGTACCTGGATCATCAACTAAGCGCGCTGAAGAAGATGGAGGGAAAGGTGATGGTGATAAACCGTCTGAGAATGTGCTTTCTTCCGCTGTTCGCCTTGCTACTGGCCGCATGCAGTAGCGGGCAGCCTTCAGTGGCGCGTTACAACCTGCATATGCAGGCGCATCCGCAAATCAATTCGGGCGCGCCGCTCAAAGTTCGGGTGATGCTATTAACCTCTGATGCCGCATTTATGTCTGCGGACTTCTATTCTCTGCAAAACCAGCCAGTCACGGTACTGGGCAATTCACTGTTGAACAATCAAGAGTTTTTCCTGAGGGCAGGGCAGCTTAGCAACACGCTCAGTGGCAAAAGCCTGGAGGAAGCGCGCTTCATCGGCATCATGGCGGAATACCAGACATTGGATAGAAAAGTCTGGCGTCTGGCGCTGCCCTTCCCGGATGGGAATAACGGTGCGTTCTGGCAATTCTGGAAAAGTCATGATGGCGAGCTGGATGCCAACATCGTTGCCGATATCAATGGCCTGCGCCTGGTTAAGCAGTAAAGGATGATTATGAACAGAGCCGAAAAGGTGGTGTGGACGGAAGGTATGTTTCTGCGGCCACATCACTTCCAGCAGTCAGAAAATTTTCTGCACAGTACCTTACGTGAATGGGGTCAGTCCCAGCGCGTCTACACCTGGGGATTTTTTGACGTTGAATTTGATGAGGCGCTGTTGCGTCAGGGCAAGCTGGCCTTAAATGCGGCCAGCGGCTGCCTGCCGGATGGCACTTTTTTTGCCTTCAGCCAGCCTCAGCAGGGACCGGCTCCGTTGGATCTGCCAGACAATGTCGATCGGGCAAAAGTGGTGCTGGCGATCCCGACGCGACGCAATGGACGTGAGGCTGTGACATTTCAGGATTCACAAGACTCACTGGCGCGTTATCTGGCATGGGAAAGCGAGGTGGAAGATGACAACGCAATGGCGGTGGGGGCAGCCACGGTTCAATTCGGTAAATTGCGCCTGCGCCTGATGCTGGAGCAGGATCTCACCGCAGAATGGACGGCGATGGGGGTGGCGCGCGTAGTGGAAAAGCGCAGTTATAATCACCTTCGTCTCGACAGCGATTATATCCCACCGATGCTCACCCTGACCGAGAGTCACGGGCTGCAAAGTATGATGAACGATCTGCATGGCTTGATTCTGCAACGCAGCCAGCAACTGAGTCAGCGCACACCGGGTACCGGTCGTTTTAACAGCGCCGATATGGTCGATTTCATGCTGCTGGCCTTGTTAAACCGGCAGTTGGGTCTGCATGCACATCTGCAAAGCTTACCGTTACTGCATCCTGAATCTCTGTTTAGTCATTGGCTACAACTGGCGTCGGAGCTATGCACCTGGTCATCCGCCCGCACGCCGGATGTGTTTCCGCGTTATGACCATGACGATCTGCATGGCTGCTTTACGCACTTGACCTTGCAAATGCGGCAGGCGTTGTCGCAGGTGATGGAGGAGAGCGCCATTCAACTGCCTCTGACCCAGCGCTCACATGGATTGAATGTGGCAACGGTGCCGGAAAGCAGCATGGTGCGCGAATTTGGTTTCGTGCTGGCGGTAAAAGCCAATGTACCTGTCGATGCAATAAAAACCCATTTCCCAGCGCAGATGAAAGTCGCCCCTGTCACCAAAATTCGCGATCTGGTGCAACTTCAGTTGCCTGGCCTGACGCTAATCAGTATGCCGGGTGCGCCACCGCAAATCCCATGGCATGCAGGTTACAGCTACTTTGAACTGGATAAAAACAGTGAGTTGTGGAAGGAGATGGAACGATCAGGCGCCTTTGCGCTTCATCTCGCCGGAGAATTTCCTGGCCTGAATATGGAGTTCTGGGCCATTCGCAGTCAGTCAGAATAATCAAAACTGAGCACGCATGATGCAGCCACAACAGAAATCGAATAGCGATGTCACACAGCCCGACGTGAGCCACCAGAATGCGTTGGTGGCAGCGGCCAACCCGCTGATTAACGCCATCCCGCAGATCCGGCACTCCGTTTCCCATGACGATCCCGCACGTCTGCGTCAGCAATTGATAGACCAGATCCGTCACTTTGAACTGCGTTGTCAGCAGTCGGGCCTGAGTTATGAAGTGATCATCGGTGCGCGTTATTGCCTGTGCACCGCACTGGATGAAGCCGCCGCGCTGACGCCTTGGGGCAGCCGCGGCGTCTGGACCAGCAAAGGTTTGCTGGTCACTTTTCATAATGAAACCTGGGGCGGAGAGAAGTTTTTCCAGTTGCTGGCAAAACTGTCGCAGAATCCGCGTCAGCATATCCTGTTACTGGAATTGATCTACTTTTGCCTGCTGCTCGGTTTTGAAGGGCGCTATCGGGTACTGGACAATGGGCGCTCGCAGCTGGAAACCATCAAACAACGACTGTTGCAGATGATCAAAAGCGTACGCGGCAGCTATGCGGCGGCGCTGTCGTTGCATCCGACCGATCAACCGGTGTTGCGCAAGTTGTGGCGTCCGATGATCCCGCTGTGGGCCTGCGCTGCAGTGGCCGCGCTCGGTGCCTGTCTGTTCTATATCATTCTCAACTGGCGGCTGGGGGACTACACCACACCGGTGCTGGCCAACATCTACCAAACTTCATTACCGGAAATACAGATTCGTCATCCGGCACCGCCGCCACCGGCTGCGCTCAATCTGAAAACGTTCCTCAAACCGGAAATTGATGCTGGCCTGGTCGTGGTGCGGGATGAAGCCGATCAAAGCGTCGTGACGCTAAAAGGGGATGGCTTGTTTACCTCCGGCGCAACCACGGTGCGGGGCCGTTATGAAGCGGTTATCGAACGTATTGCGGCGGCGATGAATAACGTCAGCGGCAAGATTCTGGTGGTGGGTTACAGCGATAACGTACCGATCCGCAGCGCCCGTTTTGCTTCCAACTATGAACTCTCGCTGGCACGTGCCCAGACGGTTCAGAGCTTGCTGCAAAAGCAATTGACCCAACCGGCACGCGTGAAAGCGGAAGGGCGTGGCGAGAGCAATCCAATTGTGCCAAATACCAGTGCTGAGAACCGTGCGCGTAACCGTCGTGTGGAGATTACGCTGCTGGTGGCGCCGGATGCGACGCTAGCTGAACTCAACGGCCTGGCGAGAGGGAACTAATCCATGCTGAATATGCTTTTTGCCGTGCTGACCAGCCGCCTCGCCTGGGGTTTTGTCGGTATCACGGCGCTATCATTTATCATCTGGGTGATTGGCCCGGTGTTCTCGATTGTCGATTCGCGGCCGCTTGAACCTGAGCAGAATCGCGTGATCAGTATTGCCTTGCTGTATCTGGTGTGGGGTTTGAGCCAGGCGATTCCTCGCCTCTACAACATGTGGCTCAACCGTAAACTGATGTCGAGCCTGGAAACCCGCCCGAGTGGCGAATCTGAACAGGACAGAAAACGCCTCACCAACGAGGAGCAAGTGCTGGCGAGCCGTTTTGGCGAAGCGACGGAGATGCTGAAAAAAGCGCATTTCCAGCGTCATAACAGCAAAGGGACGCCGTTTTGGGCACAGCGTTTCAGCCGTCAGCATCTCTACCAATTGCCGTGGTACATGATCATCGGCGCTCCGGGGGCCGGTAAAACGACTGCGCTGGTCAATTCGGGTCTGCAATTCCCGCTGGCGGATAAGTTTGGTAAGGCCGCGCTGCGGGGTATCGGGGGCACGCGCAACTGCGACTGGTGGTTTACCAATGATGCTGTGCTGCTGGACACCGCCGGACGCTATGCCACCCAGGAGAGCCAACAGGAGCGTGATGCCAGCGAGTGGCACCACTTTTTGGGGTTGCTTTGCAAATACCGTGGTCGCCAGCCGATCAATGGTGTCATCGTCACCCTGAGCGTGGCGGATTTACTTAGCCAGACGCCGGAAGCCTTGCGCAATCAGGCCCTAACCTTACGCCAGCGTCTGATGGAGTTGCACGACCGCCTCGGTATTCGTTTCCCGGTCTACGTGCTGGTTACCAAAGCGGACTTGTTGAAAGGGTTTCGTAGCTATTTTGCCGGGCTGGATAAAACCCAGCGCGAACAAATCTGGGGCTTTACCTTTCCCTGGGCGCAGGCGTCTACGGCTGATTTCGAACTGAGTAGCCAGTTCCAGCAGGAGTATTCGCTGCTGCAACAACGTCTGGATGCCGGGCTAGCCGATACCTTGCTGGCTGAAGGCGATGCCCAGTCGCGCGCGGATAGTTATCTGTTCCCGCAGGAGTTTGCCGCATTACGTCCGTTGCTGGCCGAAGCACTGGAGACCTTATTCGCCCGCTCCGATTTTGAAACCCAGTTCGCTCCGCGCGGTATCTACTTTGCCAGTGGTACCCAGGAAGGACTGCCGTTTGACCGCGTGATGGGGGAGTTAACCCGCGCGTTGCATTTGCCGGGACAACAGAACGGTGAATTAGGTCGCTGGGATCAGGTTGGCAAAGATGCACCCATCCCCCCGACCAAAGGGCAAAGCTTTTTCCTGAAAGACATGCTGGAAGATGTGGTATTTCAGGAATCCGGCCTGGCAGCCAGCAATCGCTGGTGGGAACTGCGCAATCGTGCGGGATTATGGTCCGGCTATCTGGCGCTTTTGGTCATTGTGGTCGTTGCA
Organism: Pantoea sp. EABMAA-21; assembly: GCF_030053335.1. Lineage (NCBI taxonomy): Bacteria > Pseudomonadati > Pseudomonadota > Gammaproteobacteria > Enterobacterales > Erwiniaceae > Pantoea > Pantoea sp. EABMAA-21. Next base: position 31,078 of record NZ_JASGBX010000020.1, on the reverse strand, counting down.
GGGGTGTTGTGGCTGACCAGTTACAGTAAAAATAAAACCTATTTACAGGAGATGGCAGCAAAGACGCCGCAAGTTGAGCAACTTGGCGAACAACTGCAACGCCAGGGTAATGGCGATTTGTTTGCGCTGGTGCCTTACCTCAATACGCTGTTGCATCTGCCGGAGAGCAAAGACTTCTCATTGCAGGAACCACCGCTAACGCGTCGTATGTGGTTATACCGTGGCACTGAAGTAAGTGACGCCAGCCAGGCACTTTACAGCAAAGCGTTGAAGCAATTGTTGCTGCCGCAGGTGGCACAAAACATCACCCGCTGGCTGCGTAATGACAACGGCAGTGATGCGGATTACAGCTACGAGGCGCTGAAGGCATATCAGATGCTGTATCAACCTAAGCATTATGACGGCAAGTTCCTGCAAGCCTGGCTGATGCTGAATATCTCGCGTGAGCTACCGCAGAACGTGACCCAGCAGGAAGTCAAACAGCTGGCGTGGCATCTGCAACAGTTGCTGGAAACGCAAATCCAATCCTCGCCTTATGCGCAGGATGATGCGCTGGTAAAGCGCGAGCAGGCGCTGATTAATCAGATGCCGCTATCACAGCGCGTCTACGGACGCCTTAAGCGCCTGCTACAACGTGATGGCAGCTTACCTACGGTTACCCTCGCCGCGCTCGGTGGCCCGCAAAGCGAACTGGTGTTCTCACGTAAAAGTGGAAAGTCGGTTAACGATGGCGTCGCAAGCCTGTATACCCCGGACGGATACTGGCAGCACGTTGATAAGCAAATTGCGCCGGTAACTCAGGCACTGTATCAGGACGATCGCTGGGTATTGGGCGGCACCACGCAACAGGAAAACAGCCAACAGACCGACTTAGCGGTGCGCCAGCTCTATATGCAGGATTACATTCGTCAGTGGGAACAATTCCTCAGCGATATTCAGCTCAATAACAGCGCTGATCTGGCACAGCGTATTAACACCGCTCGTTTACTTTCCGGCAACCACTCACCATTGCGCCAGTTGGTTATCAACCTGAGTAAAGTGTTGACGCTGACGCGTCCGATAACAGATGACAAAGCAGCACAAACCGCGCCGCCAGCGTCAGACAATAGCGCTACCCGCACCTTGCAGGCGTTATTTAGTGCGCCGAAGGCCAGTGCGGCACAGAACGAAGCGAATCCGGCACCAGAACAGGTAGTGGGTGCGCACTTTGCCTCGATTATCGAACTGGCGCAGCCGTTACAGCAGGGCAGTAAAGTGCTGGCGGTGGATGATTTTCTGCACCAGATTGACGATCTCTATCGTTACCTGACCGCGGTGCAAGATGCGGCTAACAGCGGTATGCCACCGCCATCGAGTGATGCCATTAGCCGCGTACAGGCCAGTGCGGGTCGTTTACCTGGTACATTACAAAACATGGTTTCCAGCATGGCGGTGGGGGCCAGTTCAGACGCCCAGCGTCGCGATATGGATAACGTACGCAAACGTATCCAGATGGCGGTGGGCAGTTTCTGTCAGCAGGCTATCGCCGGACGTTATCCGCTGGTGCGCAATGGTCGCAACGAAGTAACTCCCGATGACCTGGCACGCATGTTTGCGCCGGGAAGCGGCCTGATGGACAGCTTCTTCCGTGACAATCTGGCGAGCAAAGTTGATACCACCCACGCGGCCTGGCGTTTCACACCCGGGATTGATGGCAAAACCTTGCCGGGTGGTGAAGCGTTGCTGCGTCCGTTCCAGCAGTCGCAGTCAATTCGCGATGCGTTCTTTACCAATGGCGCGACCACGCCATCTTTTCGCGTCACACTGCGCACGGTAAAAATGGATAACGAAATCCTCACCCTGACGCTGGATGTCGATGGGCAGATCCTGCGCTACAGCCATGGCCCACAGGCGGTACAAATGGTCAGTTGGCCGGGGCCTGGTGGCACCAGTCAAGTGCGTATGCAGCTTGGCTTAACTAATGGTACCACCTCCACGCTGGTCACCAGTGGTCCCTGGGCGCTGAATCGCTTTTTCGATCGCGCCCGGCTGACACAGTCCGGCGGCCTGACGCGCGAAGCCAACTTTAACGTGGAAGGACATCAGGTCACGCTGTCATTTACCCCCGGCAGCATTCGCAACCCGTTCCAGCTTCCCGCTTTTAGCTGTCCCTGAATCGGAGCCTTACGATGACGCAATACGCAGCACCCGGCTGGTACGGCAAAATCCCCAGTGCGGGGGACTTTGTTAAGCGACGCATTCCCGACAGCTTGCTACGGCAATGGTCACACTGGTTTCAGGTGGGGTTACACCACTGGCAAACCAGTGCCGAAGGGGAGAATGCGCCTTCTCGAGCGTTTCTCAGCGCTCCAGTATGGAATTTTGTCGTGCCACCGATGCTCGGCAGCCAACTGGTGCAGATGGGGAGCCTGACCGCTTCACGCGATAGCGTTGGCCGCCACTATCCGCTGTGCGCCCTGCGCCACTTCAGCCCGACAGAATGGTCGCCTGCCATGCTGGGCTATGCGGGCGACTGGTATCAACAGGTCGGCAACACACTACTGCGTGTGGTGCGCGACGGTAGTAGCCCGGAACAGTTGGATCAGGCTTTGCTCAGCATTCCTCTGCCGCAGCAGCCAGAGGAGGAGGCATCAGAGATTCTGGCGATTATTGGTGAAGGGAGCAGCGTGTCGAACCTGAGCTGGCAACTGCCTTCCGACATCTTTGATCCCCAGTTTTACACCAGTTTCTGGTGGACCAATCAAAGCGACGGCTTCCCGTTATACACCCATGTGCATAGTGGCAACTTCACCGCCCAGTTATTTTCGCTGCTGTTTGACCCGGCAGGCGGTGCGAAGCCCGGACGAAATGGACTTTACCCCCCGATGTTTGAATCCTGAGGTGCAACCGCATGAATATTAATCTCGACGCGTTGCTGGCGCCGATCGGTAATGATGACCCTTGCGGCGACAACCTGGAATATCACGCTGATTTTCAGGCGATGGAGCAGGCCAGCGCGGGTAAAGCTGAGCAACAGTTTGGTGAAACCATTATCCCGGCTGAGCCAGCTGACTGGAACCGGGTAGAAAAGCTGGCGACGGAATTGCTGAGCCGCAGCAAAGATTTACGCGTGATGCTGGCCCTCACCCAGGCGTGGACCCATCTTAATGGCCTGCCAGGCTATGCGCAGGGGCTGGAACTGATTGAAAAAGCACTATTGCGTTACTGGGAACCGCTCTGGCCACGGCTGGAAGAGGACGGCGAACAGGATCCGTTCTATCGCATCAATGCGCTGGCACTGCTTGAAGACGCTTCTGCGTTAACGGCAGCCGTGCGCCAGGCCTGGCTGTTACGTCAAGCCTCGGACGGTATCACGCTTCGTGATGCAATCGCCCTGTGTGATGGCAGCAAATTAGAGACACCTGACTACCCAGGCGGGATGGCGCGTCTGCGCGACGAACTGGCGCAGCAGGGGCAACCCGCCGCTGCCACCTTGCAACACATCTATCAATACCTGCAAAGCCTGCACGCGCTGCTCGCCGAACGTCTCGGGGAAAGCGCGGTGCCTGATATGACGCAGTTGCAGAAAAGTTTTGCCTTGCTGGTCAGCCTGACGCAATCCGCAAACTCAGCGGAGGCACTGCCAGATGCTGCTGATGATCAGCCCGCAGACGTGCCAGCATCTACGGCGACTCGTAATGCGCCAGACTGGCGGACAGTACAGCTTACCAGCCGCGCGGATGCCCAATTGATGCTGGAAAAGGTGAAGCAATACTTCGCCCAGCATGAGCCAAGCCATCCGGCGCCGTTAATGATTGACCGCGTACAGCGGCTGGTCGAACTCGATTTTATGGACATCATCCGCGATCTGGCACCGGACGGCGTTCATCAGTTGCAAAACATCTTCGGACGCCACGACTAACGCCGCGTCCCTCTTTTCATCACGCAGTGACACCTGCGCGCCTTAACCGCGCATCATTTATGGAGAAAATCATGGCCACTATGAAATCCAGCGGGCAGAAATTTATTGCCCGCAATCGCGCGCCCCGCGTTCAAATTGAATATGACGTGGAGATTTATGGTGCGGAACGCAAAATCCAGCTGCCGTTCGTGATGGGCGTGCTGGCAGACCTCGCTGGCAAGCCACTGGAACCGCAGGCTGCTGTTGATGATCGTAAATTCCTTGAAATCGATATTGATAATTTTGACGAGCGCATGAAGGCGATGAAACCGCGTGCGGCGTTTCAGGTTGAAAACACCCTGACGGGTGAGGGAAAACTCAATGTCGAACTGACCTTTGAAAGCATGGATGACTTTTCACCTGATGCGATTGCACGCCACGTTGAGCCATTAAACAAGCTGCTGGAAGCACGTACCCAGCTTGCTAACCTGTTGACCTATATGGATGGTAAAAACGGCGCGGAAGAGTTGATTGGCAAAATTCTGCATGACCCGACGCTACTGCAGGCGCTGACGCATCTGCCAAAGCAAGCCGACGTAGCAGAAGGTAAGGAGGAAGAATAATGAGCGAGAAATTGCAACAGCAGGCGGAAAGCGCATCCAGCTTCAGCCAGGATGAATTCAGCGCGCTTCTCAGTAAAGAGTTTCGTCCGAAGAACGATCAGGCGCGGGAAGCGGTTGAAAACGCGGTCAAAACTCTGGCCCAGCAAGCGCTGGAGAACAGCGTTACCATTTCCAACGACTCGTACCGCACTATCCAGTCACTGATCGCTGAAATTGACGAGAAATTATCGGCGCAGGTAAACCAGATTATTCACCACCAGGATTTCCAAAAACTGGAAAGCGCGTGGCGTGGCCTGAGTTATCTGGTGAACAACACCGAAACCGATGAGATGCTTAAAATTCGCTTTATGAGTATTTCCAAGCAGGAGCTGGGACGTACCCTGAAACGTTACAAAGGTGTGGGCTGGGATCGCAGCCCGCTGTTCAAGAAAATCTATGAGCAGGAATACGGCCAGTTTGGTGGCGAACCTTTCGGTTGCCTGGTCGGTGATTACTACTTTGATCATGGCCCACAGGATGTGGAGTTGCTGGGAGAGATGGCACGTATTGGCGCAGCGGCACACTGTCCGTTTATTACCGGTGCGGCACCCGAAGTCATGCAGATGGAGTCATGGCAGGAACTAGCGAATCCACGCGATTTGACCAAGATTTTCCAGAACACTGAATATGCTGCCTGGCGCAGTCTGCGTGAATCAGAGGATTCACGTTATCTCGGCCTGGTGATGCCACGTTTCCTTGCTCGTCTGCCATACGGTATCCGTACTAATCCGGTGGACAGTTATGATTTTGAAGAGCAAACGGATGGCTCTGATCATGGCAATTACGCCTGGAGTAACGCCGCCTATGCGATGGCAGCCAACATCAACCGTTCCTTCAAAGAGTACGGCTGGTGCACCTCAATCCGTGGTGTGGAATCGGGCGGGGCGGTAGAAAACTTACCGTGCCATACCTTCCCGAGTGACGATGGTGGTGTGGACATGAAATGTCCAACTGAGATCGCCATCAGCGATCGTCGTGAAGCGGAGCTGGCGAAAAACGGTTTTATGCCACTGGTACATCGTAAAAATTCGGACTTCGCGGCCTTTATTGGTGCGCAGTCATTGCAGAAACCGGCGGAATACCACGATGCCGACGCTACCGCCAATGCGCGTCTGGCGGCGCGTCTGCCGTATATGTTTGCCTGCTGCCGCTTTGCTCACTATTTGAAGTGCATTGTGCGTGACAAAATCGGCTCATTCCGTGAGCGCGATGAGATGGAGCGTTGGCTGAATGATTGGGTGATGAACTATGTCGATGGTGACCCGGCCAACTCCTCGCAGGAAACCAAATCACGCAAACCGCTTGCCGCAGCCGAGGTGAACGTTGAGGAGCAGGAAGACAATCCGGGTTATTACGCGGCGAAATTCTTCCTACGTCCGCATTATCAACTGGAAGGTCTGACGGTATCGCTGCGTCTAGTATCGAAACTGCCTTCGCTGAAAAATGACAATACGTAAGTTTTAATAAGGATGTGCGATGCCTGAGTTTTACCAAGCAGAACACATCCTGAAACTTATAGGATGTCAGGCGCTAAATGGCTTTGCGCCTGATGTCTTCTGGAATCATCGCTGTTTAAAAAGGATTCGGGATATGGATTCGCCGAAAAGTATTGCTGATGGCATGCTGGCCCTGTTCAATACCAAAAAGAAATCGGATGTTGAGACGTTTATGGTAAGTGCGCTGAGTGGATTTGCCGCTATTCCAGGTGATCTCTATGCGCTGACCAAAGACTTTCTTGATAGTGACCATCGCTGGGATAACGAAACGGATCGCATCCGCTTGATCAGCCTGCTGAAGAAGGGAGCGACAAGTGATGATCTGCGCAAGTTGATAAAACTCGTGGTTGAGCAATATTTTAAACGGCTTAGCGAAGAGCAGTTAGAAAAATTACTGGTAAAAATGGGTGGTAGTGCAGCGGGATCTTTTGCTTTTAAATACCTGTTTGTTAATGAGATCGTGTCACGATTCTTTATCCGGGTCATCCCTAAGTTTCTTTTTAGCGCGGGGATGACAGGGATCATCACCATTGGTGCTTCTGTTTCAAGGTCAATCTATACCTCGCGGGATTTGATGAAAAAGAATAAGGAGGTCTATGCCATGTTGCGCGGTGCAGGTGATCTCGATTTACTCTATTTTCTGCTACAAGATAATATTGACCCTTGGCTGGATGCGATTGCACTACAACAGAATAATTCGCCACTGGCGCAAGAGGTGTTTTCGAACTTTCTGGAAGGAATACGTGATGTTTAAAAAATCAGCTCTCTATATCATGAGCCTTTTGCTGACCTTTTTGTCTGCGCTGATTTTAATAACATGTGTAGGTTATTATATTCTGTTCTTTGACTGGGATATCTCTTTGGTGGGGAAAGTTATCAACGCAGTTCTGATAATTATTTCAATAACTGCGTCAATTGCAATCTATGCAGTAGCCGAAAAGTTAAAGCGAACTAATTAAACGGACTTTTGTGTACTCTTTTATATAAAATAAAAATAATAGCGATGCAGAGCACTGCAAAGATAATTTTACCGGCAATGATTCCGGTGGAATCGGCATTAAAGTTTTCATAACGAGAAACCAGAACTATTGATTCGATAATATCTGCGATTGAATAGAGTGAGAGCAGCGATAACACTAATATCAGGGATGCTGAGATGACCTTTTTCATATTCGTTCCTTCGGTAAACTTTTGATACGCTGGGCTACTATAGACTATCTGTCAGGTCGCTGTCCATGAAATGAGTGCGTGAAGTTCGGGCATGCAAAAGGGAATCAGGTTTTCAATATATATATCGATTTAAAAACGCATACAAGTTTTTGTCGGATATAAATTCGGCAATACGTTATCTGAAATATTGTTTACGACACTGTTTCAGAAGCAAGGCAAAGGTAAAATATGGACTGTTTTATTCAGCCCCATGCTTTTCTTTTTGCCATATCCTTGCTTTTTTTAAAGCAACAATCTCAATCAATTAAGAGAGAAAGATAATGGCTATTGATATGTTTATGAAGGTCGACGGCGTTACCGGCGAGTCTAAAGACTCAAACCACACTGGCTGGACCGATATTACCTCTTTCTCATGGGGAGCTTCTCAACCAGGCAATATGTCTGTTGGCGGTGGCGGCGGTGCGGGTAAGGTTAATTTCAACGATCTGCACGTCAATGCACTGATCGATAAATCCACCACTGCGCTACTGAAGAACTGCGCCAGCGGTAAGCATCTCACGAAAGTCGAACTCTCTATCTGTAAAGCGGGTGGCACTCAGGTTGAATATGCTCGCATTACACTGGAAGACGTGCTGGTAACTAATGTGAACTATAATGGCTCTGACAATGGCGATACGCTGGGAATGAGCTATTCTTTCCAGGCCTCTAAAGTTAAGCAGCAGTATTGGGAGCAGAGCTCTTCTGGTGGTAAAGGTGCAGAAAGCAGCTCAGGCTGGAACATTAAAGAAAACAAAGAAGCGTAATATTATTTATTTGTTAACTCTGCAGTAATTTGTAGCGGCGCGATTTAGTTTCTTTTCAAAGGTGCGCGATAAATCGCGCCGCTACAATGTTATGGGGCTTAAAGCGGGTATTGGTGTTTACTATGATAATAGTGCGACGGAAAAATTCCAGAACTCCTCGCTGAAATCTATTGCTGAATTACGCAAGGCCTATCTAAAGTAAAACTCAGCGGTCTTCATAAGGACGCTGAAAAATTTTAAACGATAAGGACGTTGGTATGAAAAAGGGAATCATTGTCTTTCTGTTTATCGGTGTGTTACAGAATTACGCTAATGCAGAGGATGTTTGCGGCAAAGCTGTGAATGATGGTGAGGTTTTCTCCTGCTTTAAATCCGCAAAACAGACAGCAGAAAAAACGTTAAATGAAGAGTATCTCGCAACAAAGAATAGAATCGCGGCTGAGTATTCCGCCTCACCGGCAGCTTTGCAAAGCTATACGTTAACCTTAACCGAGTCACAGCGCGGCTGGCTAAAGTATCGCGATGGTCAATGTAACCTTGAGTCTTTTATGGCTGAGAAAGGAACCGTTACTTACGATGCGCTTAAGGATAAATGCATTGCCAGAGTTGACCTGGAACGTGTTGAGCAACTTAAATCGATTCCTTATGAATAATTATTGCTAATTACTTCTTCTTGCTGACTCCTGTTTGGGGGCCGCTGCTTGTAATAAACTCAAGACAAATAAAATTTCTAATTGTTTAATTATTATATCTTCTCTCTCATCTTTTTTTGATAAATCCCACATTCTATAGTGAAGCGATTTATCGCGCAGTTTTAAACTAATAATCAACCAGCTAAAAAGAGCGCGATAAATCGCGCCGTAGCCCGTCATAAAAACGCTTCCTATATTCCGCCTCTTTCACGAGAGAGGCGCGATATAGATGCCGAACAGCCAACCGCAGGAATCCGTTATGCGCTTTACGATAATAACGACTAAACCCGGCCATCAGCCGCCGCAGACTCTCTTTAACTTCTTACCTCCCGGCGGCACCATTGGTCGTGGGGTGGATAACAATCTGGTATTACCTGATGATGACCGTACCATTTCCCGATTACAGGCCATTGTGCATATTACTGCTGACGGTGAATGTCGTCTGACCAACCGTGGTAATGTCACTCGCGTGCTTCTTAACGATATTCCGCTGGAACGTGGGCGTCAGGTGGAATTGCAGGACGGCGATATTATTGGCATTGATGATTATCAGTTGCTGGTTAACGATACTCACGCCGCATCGTCTGCCAGCGTGGTCGCTAAGCCAGCCGCCAAAGCGGCAATCATTGTCGATGAGCCAGCCACAGCGGTGAGCAGCACTGCCGCAATCCCCAGTGAGATCTGGGACAGCCTGGCGAAAGAATTTTCCATCTCTGACGATTTATCGCAACGTAACAAACCTGCGCCAGCGTCATCCGAAGCTCATCCGCTGACTGCTCCCGCTGCCGCCGAACGTAATCCGGAAAATCCACTGGCTGCGCTGATCAGTGATGCGCCACTGGATATCGGCCAACAGCCGACTCATCGCAGTTTGTTTGATGAAGAGGATGCGTTGTTTGCCCAGGACAGCATTTTTGATGATGCGACCCCGAGCGCGCTGGTCGGGCAGAAGAGTGTTGCGGCCTCTGCACCGGTTGAGAAGCAGCCTGATGAGCTGGATCCTCTTAGTCTGTTTGGCTGCCAGAATACCCCCGATCCCCGCCATCACGATGACCCACTAGGTTTAATGATGAGCGGGGCGGTTCCGCTGGCGCAACCCGAAGTACCGCCGCTGCCAGAAGTTGAACCAGAACCAGAACCAGAGCTAAAGCCAGCTTCGGTCGCGCCTGACGCCGTTGATCTGGCTGAACTTAGCAGCTCGCCATTATTTGATGATACCGACACGGCGCCTGCGCCAATAGTGGCTGAAGAAGCTGAAGAAGCTGAAGAAGCTGAAGAAGCTGAAGAACCGACCGAAACCAGCCCGACACCGCTTGAATATGGTGGTATCACCTTGCCGACGCCGCAGGCGGTGCAGCGTACTCCATCACCTACCCCTAAAGGGCGTCTGCGCATTGATCCGGTGGCGTCTCACAGCCAGCGCGAGGCGGCGGCTCAAAGCAGTGGTGATGCGCTGAAAGGTGAGTTACTGGATGCCTTGCTGGAAGGAATGGGTCTACAGGATTTGCAGCCCACGCCGCAGTTCGATTGCGATCAGATGCGCCAGTTTGGCCAGATGCTCAGCATGTTCTCGCAGGGTACCGTCGCATTACTCTCATCACGTTCCATTCTCAAGCGTGGCGTAAAAGCAGATATGACGGTGATCCTCGACGATGCCAATAACCCGTTCAAACTGCTGCCCTCTGGCAAAACCGTGCTGATGCAGATGTTTGGTAGCCGGATGCCCGGCTTTATGCCGCCGCGCCAGGCGGTACGTGATGCGCTGATCGATCTTCAGGCGCACCAGTTAGGGATGATCGCCGGTATCCGCGCCATCATCGCTTCTATGCTGCAATCCTTTAATCCTGATCAGCTAGAAGCAGAAGCGCGCGAGGCAGGTTCCGTATCTCGCCTTGGTCTGCCGGGGAGCCGTAAAGCGGCGTTGTGGGAGCATTTTGTCGAGCGCTACGGCGAAACTGCTGGCGAGATCGAAGATGACTTTCACACCCTGTTTGGCGAAGCTTTCCTGCACGCCTACGACATGGAAGTTAATCAGTATAAAGATTCACAAACCCACACGGATGACGCATGAATATCACTATTGCTTCCACGTCGAATCAGGGCGACCGCGCCAGCAATCAGGATCAGACCGGTGAGATTATCGGTGAACGTTCAGCCTGCTTTGTCGTCTGTGACGGCGTGGCCGGTTTCCCGGGTGGAGACGTCGCTGCCACTATCGCCCGCAGCAGTTTAATGGAGACGTTTAACGGCGAAACCCATCTGAATGCGCAGTCGATACGTAACTATGTCAATCACGCGAATCACTCCATCCGTCAGCAACAAAAGGCCAGCAGCGAGCACAGCCGGATGGGCACAACACTGGTGAGCCTGTTTATCGATCGTGATTACGGCCTGGCTTACTGGGCACACGCCGGTGACAGTCGCCTTTATCTGTTTCGACGCGGTTATCTCTTCCACGTCACCACTGACCACAGCCTGGTGCAGCAAATGAAAGATGCCGGGCATCAGACCGAGGGCATCAACACCAATTTGCTCTATTTCGCGCTCGGTATGGGCGACGAGCAGCGTGATGCCAGCTACAGCGATGTGGTGGCGATTGAGGACGGTGATGCCTTTCTCCTGTGTACCGACGGCTTCTGGCATGGGGTCACGCTGGAACAGATGCAGCAGTCACTGCATATGGTCAACACGCCGCAAGAGTGGCTCACGCTGATGCAGCAAATCATTAAAAACGAACAACCGGAACAGGGGCAGCAGGACAACTTTAGTGCGCTAGCCGTGTGGGTTGGTTCACCTCAGGACACCACCTTACTGCACTCGCTCTCAGATGCGGCGCAGTTTTTCCCTCTTCGCGATTGAGAACGCCAACATGAAATATGGATTATTGGGGCTGGCTGCGCTGCTACTGAGTACACAGGCCTTGGCTGAGAACTACCGCATTGTGCAGTCCCCGGCACAGAAACTGGATGTCTGGATCGATGACGTCAAAGATAACCAGCTGGCGAGTTGGTGTCAGAAGAGTGTGGATCTGCGTATCGTCAGCAAAGGTGAAAAAAGTGCCAGCGTGCTGGATGGCTTCCTGCCGCGTGTCGCCGGATTAATGGCGTCGCAGTGCAAATCGCTGCAACAACTGCACTGGCAATTGCAGGATGCAGAAGGTAATGCACTGGCAGAAGGTACTGCCGAGCGGACGAAAGATTGGCAGCCGGTGGTTACCCCGCCACCGCAGGCGGCGATCCCAACACCTCAGGTAGCCACCCCGACACCGACTATCAGTTCACCGCCTGCGGACACCACGCCCTGGCAGCAATTCAGTCTGTTAGATGGCTGCCACTTCCGCACCTGGTGGCAGCAACCGGCTCAATTCAGCGCCATCTTTGTGCCGACAAAGCAGGGGCTGGTGTGTGGCAAGGATGGCTGGTTGAGCGGCAACAGCAATCTGACACAGATGGGTAACGGGGCCACAAAATCAGTCTCTGTGACTTATTTACAAGGTTTCCCGATTGCCGGGTTAAGCAGCGGGCAGTCGACCAGCGAACTGACCATCACCACCGTCAACCGTGAACGTATGGTGCTGGCTAATGAGAAATCCCCGGAAAGCTGGTTGGTGCTGCCGTTCAGTACCCAATTTAATGGCTGGCAGGCACCGCAGCAGGTGGTAGTGCAGATGCACGCCAGCGATGCAGCCGATGAAAGCGCACTGCGCGCCCGCTTGCAGGAAGTGCGCAAAGTCTGGTTGCCGTGGTTGAAAAGCGCCGCGCCGCTGAAAGTACAACTGGTGGAGCAACTGCATCCGGAATTGAAAGATCCGGCCGCAGCGGCTTACCGCACCCTTAACTAGCGCAAAAGGAGTTTGCATGGAGTCATTACAACAACGTCTGGCTGATGCATCACTGGCAGAGAATCTGGCCCGTACCACGGCGCAGATTCAGGCCAATCCTGCCGATGCCAACCTGCGAGCCACCTTTGTCCAACTGCTGTGTATGGCCGGTAACTGGACGCGTGCACAGACACAACTGCAATCCTGGCTGGCGCTTACCCCACAGGCACAACCCACCATCACTCTGTTGCAACAGGCGATTGCCGGGGAATTACAACGTGCGGCGGTGTTACGCGGTGAGTCGCAGCCCCAACTGCCAGGCAGTGCCTGGGCATGGAGTGAAACCCTGCTGGCGGCGTTGCAAGCCGAGGTCAAGGGGGATGAGGCACGCGGCGCAGATCTACGCCAGCAGGCGCTGGAGCAAGCCGACGCCAATCCCGGTACCTTAGAGCAGCAGGACCAGTCAGTGGCGTTCCCGTGGTTGATGGATGGCGACAGCCGTTTTGGTCCAGTATGTGAAGCCATCGTCAATGGTCGTTATTACTGGGTGCCGTTTGCCGCTATCCGGGAAATGCAGTTCCAGGCACCGGCCAGCGTAACGGATTTGGTGTGGCGTCATACGCTGATCCAACTGGTGGATGGCAGTGAACAGGTGTGCCAGATTCCGGTGCGCTATCCCTTACCGGCGCAAGCGGAGGAATCCTGGCTGCGCGCCAGCGTCACCGAATGGCAGCCGCTGGGCAACGTTGACAGCCAGTTTATCGGTCTGGGACAGAAAGTCTGGCTAAGCGACAGCGCGGAATTCTCACTGATGACACTTCAGCGCATCACTTTTAACGATATCGGGCCAGCTTATGAGTCGTGAAGACGGCTATGCACAGCTGCACGGCGGCTATCGTGCACGTAAAACCCGCGACACGCTGACCTCACGCGACAAGTTGCAGTCCTCGCTGCTCGATCGCCTGACAGATGATGCACCGGATAAACGGAGCGAGCCGAACAACAGCGTCCTGATTACCCATAACACGCTACGCCGCCATGTGCTGCGCGATTTACAGTGGCTGTTTAACACTATCAATAACGAAGCGCAGCAGGATCTCAGCCCGTTTGGTGAGGTACAGCGATCGGTATGGAATTTCGGTGTCGCGCCGCTGGCCGGACAAAACATGTCGGATATCGAATGGCCGGACATCCAGCGCAAAATGACCAATGCCATTTTGCATTTTGAACCACGCATATTGCCACAGGGTTTGCAGGTCCGTTGTGTCAGCGATCTGACGGCGCTAGACCTGCACAACGTGTTATCGATTGAGATCAAAGGTCGTCTATGGTGTGTGCCTTATCCGCTGGAATTTCTGTTTCGTACCCAGGTCGATCTTGAGAATGGCCATTTCGAACTACAGGATGCGGGGTAATCATGGACAGCAAACTGCTCGACTACTACAACCGTGAACTGGCCTATCTGCGTGAGATGGGCGCCGAGTTTGCCGAACGTTATCCCAAAGTGGCAGGTCGGCTGGGGATGGGCGGCATTGATATCGCCGATCCTTACGTAGAACGGTTAATGGAAGGCTTTGCATTTCTCACCTCACGTGTTCAGCTAAAAATGGATGCGGAATTTCCGCGCTTTTCTCAGCGAATGCTGGAGATGATTGCACCTGGCTATTTAGCGCCAACACCGTCAATGGCGATTGCCCAATTGACGCCGGATAGCCGCAAAGGGAATATCAGCAACGGTTTTCTGGTGCCGCGTGGCACCATGATGGAGAGCCAGAGCCTGAAGAAATCGGGCGTCACTTGTAGCTATACCACGGCGCATGACGTGATGTTGCATCCGTTACGCATCAGCGATGTGACGCTCGGCGGCGTACCCGGTGACATTCCGCTGGGTGAGCTGAAATTGAGCGCTCTGGGTGCAGCCAGCGCATTACGCATCAGAATTGAGTGTGAAGGCGTTTCCTCCCTAAGCCAACTGACAATCGATGAACTGATGCTTTACCTCAGCGGCCCGGATATTCAGGCGCTAAGGTTGCTGGAACTGTTGATGCAGCATCGTGTGGGCATCGTGCTGCAATCGGTGGAGCCACAGCCGCAGCGTCAGGTACTGGCCGATAACGCGCTGCAACAACAAGGTTTTGCGCCGGAGCAGGCATTGTTACCGGACGATTTGCGCAACTTCGATGGCTACCGTCTGTTGCAGGAATATTTTGCTTTTCCGGCAAGGTTTCAGTTTATCAGCCTGCATCAACTGGCGGCGCTATTGTGCCGTTGCGAACATGCCACAGCCTTCGACATCATTATTCTGCTGGATAAGGCCGATGCCGAACTCGAGAGTGTGGTGGATCGCAGCCATCTGGCGCTGCATTGTACGCCGGTGATTAACCTGTTCCCGAAAATGGCAGAGCGACTAAAAGTCAGCGATAGCCAACATGAATATCACCTGGTGGTGGATAATATACGCCCGCTGGATTACGAAGTGCATTCGGTGCAACGCTTGTTTGCCAGCGTACAAGGGCAGCGCGAGGAACAGGTATTCCGACCCTTCTGGAGCACCTTCAGCGCGGATAATGGTGACTACGGCGCCTATTTTTCCCTGCGTCGTGAACAGCGCACGCTGTCTGAGCATGCGCAACGCTATGGCACTCGCACCGGCTATATTGGCTCTGAAGTGTTTCTCTCGCTGGTGGATGAACACCACACACCGTGGCGCGATGATATGCGCCATCTCTCCGCTGAGGTCATGTGTACCAGCCGTGATTTACCGCTGATGCTGCTGCAACAGGAACACGGCCAGTTTGTGATGCCGGATTCAATCCCGGTGAGTCAGCTGACATTGTGCAAAGGGCCAACGCCACCGCGTCCGGCGCTGGCAGAAGGCTTATCCTCCTGGCGGCTGATAAGCCATCTGCAAATGAACTATCTGAGCCTGATGGACAGCGCTGACGGAGAAGGGGCAGCCGCCTTGCGCCAGTTGTTAAGTCTGTACGCCAATCTGGCGGAAGCGCCAGTGGCGCGCCAGATTGAGGGCATTCGCCATTGCCAACTGAGTGCGGTACATCGGCGAGTGCCGGAACCGGGGCCCGTCGTGTTTGCACGTGGGGTCAGTATTGCGCTGGAAGTGGATGAGCAGGTGTTCTCCGGAGCCAGTCCATGGCTGTTTGGCAGCGTGCTGGAACGGGTCTTCTCGCGATTGGTGGCGCTCAACAGTTTCACCGAACTGACGCTGAGCAGCCAGCAACGTGGCGAAGTGGGTTACTGGCCGCCGCGTATGGGCAAGAAGGCGCTGCTATGAGTGAGGTTGCACAGATTATCCATCTATCGCGCGCCAGCCGTCTGCCGGACGATTTCTGGCCAGCGGTGATGGCGACTCCCTGGCGCTATGACCTGTTCCAACTGTTGCGTCGGTTAAATGCGCAAAGTGGTCAGCGTTATGCGCTGGGGCGTGCACCCCTGCCAAAGTTCGAAAGCCTGCGCATCGGCCAGATGCCCTCCCTGACCTTCGCCCCGGCGACGCTCGCCTCGGTGCGCGAGCGCAAGGAAGAGGGGCGTCATGATGTCTCCATCTACAGCTTTGGCCTGTTTGGCCCTAACGGGCCGCTACCTACGCACTTGACTGAATATGTTCGCGAGCGTATCGACCATCATCAGGATCACAGTCTGGCGGCTTTTGCTGACCTGTTTCATCACCGGGCCACTTTACTGTTTTACCGCGCCTGGGCGGATGCGCAGCCGACCGCTTCTCTCGATCGCGGCGATGATAAACGTTTTCAGGATTATCTCGCCTGTCTGGCCGGGATTGGTTTTCCGGCTCAGCAACAGGCCAGCTCGCTCAGCCTGCATGCGCGCCTGATGTTGGTGGGGCATCTCAGTCGCCACGGACATGATGCGGAAGGTCTGGTGCGCATTTTGCGCCTTTATTTTGGTATCCCGGTGCGGCTTGAGCAAAACCAACCGCAGTGGCTGACGCTGGATAGCCGCGATCAGGCACGCCTGGCCGCCGGGCGGCACATGCCACGCCTCGGTGAGTCGGCTTTTCTCGGGGTGGCGGTGCGCGATGTGCAGCACCGTTTTCGCCTGCGTTTGGGACCACTCACCGCCGCGCAATATGCCCACTTCTTACCCGATGCGCCAGGGGCATGTGAAGTGCGCGACTGGGTGCAGCACTACATCGGTATTGAAATGCAGTGGGATCTTAGCCTGATCCTTGCCGCGAATGAGGTCGAGGGTACGGCCCTGGGCGGCAGCGCCCGACTCGGTTACACCAGTTGGCTGGGACAACCAGCACAGCCTGTCGATCGTGAAGATTTTGTTTTTGAAGTTGAGGCAGCCTCACGCTAGCCCATCGCCTTTTCCTGTCACATAGCCTGCTTCTTCTATTATAGAGATTCGATATGTCAGAAATCAGCCGCGCCGTGTTATTCGGCAAACTGGACACGCTGTTATTTACCTCGCTGGAAAGCGCCACCGCCTTTTGTAAGCTGCGTGGCAATCCCTATGTCGAGTTGGTGCACTGGTTGCATCAACTGATGCAGCAACAGGACGGGGACTTACAGCAGATAATCAGTCATTTTTCACTGGATGAAAACGCGCTGACGCGGGATATCGTGGCGGCGCTTGACCGTCTGCCACGTGGTGCGAGTGCCGTATCCGATCTTGCCGAGCACATCGACAGTGCCGTGGAGCGCGCCTGGGTCTATGCCTCGCTCAAATACGGAGCCAGCCGCATTCGTGGCGGTCATCTGTTGATCGGTCTGCTTAAAACCTACAGCCTCGCCAGTGTGCTGAAAGGTATTTCAGCGCAGTTTGCGCGTATTAACGTCGATGCTCTGCTGGATCAGTTCGATGCTTTACTGAGCCAGAGCAAAGAGGCGCAGCAGGCGCTGTCCCAACCGGATGTTGCTGCAGCCCCGGCAGCCGCCGGCAGCAGCACGCTGGCGCAGTACGCCCAGGATCTTACTGCGCGAGCACGTGAGGGCCGTATCGATCCGGTCTCCGGTCGCGATGAAGAGATTCGTCAGATGGTGGATATCCTGATGCGCCGTCGCCAGAACAACCCGCTGCTGACCGGCGAAGCCGGTGTCGGCAAGACGGCGGTGGTGGAAGGGCTGGCACTGCGCATTGCTGCGGGTGATGTGCCTGCGCCATTACGCGATGTACAACTCTGGCTGCTGGATATCGGCATGTTGCAGGCCGGTGCGGGGATGAAGGGGGAGTTTGAAGCGCGTCTGCAAGCGTTGATCAACGAAGTGCAGTCGAGCGCGACCCCGATTGTGCTGTTTGTGGATGAGATTCACACCCTGGTCGGCGCGGGTGGACAGCAAGGCACGGGTGATGCCGCTAATCTGCTTAAACCGGCACTGGCGCGCGGACAGCTGCGCACCATCGGCGCCACTACCTGGGCCGAATATAAAAAATATATCGAGAAGGACCCGGCACTGACGCGTCGCTTCCAGACCGTGCAGGTGCAGGAGCCGGATGAAGCCAAAGCCATCCAGATGCTACGCAGTACGGTTAGTGCGCTGGAGAAACATCATCAGGTGCTACTGCTGGATGAAGCGGTCAGTGCAGCGGTCAAGCTGTCGCACCGCTACATCCCGGCGCGGCAGTTACCGGATAAAGCAGTGGCGCTGCTGGATACTGCCTGCGCACGGGTCGCCGTCAGTCAGGGGGCACAGCCTCCGGAGCTGGAAGATTGTTTGCATCGTCTGGCGGCACTCGACATTGAAGCGGAAATCGCTGGGCGCGAGGCGAAAGTCGGGCTCGGTGCCCCTGAGCGCCAGCAGGAAATTGCCCGGCAGCAGGCATCACTCAGCGCTACGCGAGAGGCATTGACCGCGCGCTGGCAGCAGGAACGAACGCTAGTGGATCAACTTATTGCGTTGCGTGCACGTTGTGTCACTGAAGATGAAACTGCGCTGCGCAGTGAGCTGGATGCCACCCGGCAGCAGTTGCATGAATTGCAGGGTGAAGCACCGCTGCTGTTTGCCGCCGTGGATGCCAGCGTGGTGGCGGCCGTAGTGGCAGACTGGACCGGCATCCCCTTAGGACGCATGGTAAAAAACGAGATCGATGCGGTGCTGAACCTGGCGGAAACCCTGAACCAAAGAGTCATCGGCCAGCGCCATGGGCTGGATCTGATTGCGAAACGTGTGCGCACCTCACGCGCCCGTCTGGATAACCCCAACAAACCGGTCGGCGTGTTTATGTTGTGTGGCCCGTCTGGTGTGGGGAAAACCGAAACCGCGCTGGCGCTGGCCGAATCGCTGTATGGCGGCGAGCAGAACATCATCACCATCAATATGAGTGAATTCCAGGAAGCACACACCGTTTCCACCTTGAAAGGCGCGCCTCCGGGCTATGTCGGTTACGGCGAAGGGGGTGTGCTGACCGAGGCGGTTCGCCGTCGGCCTTATAGTGTGGTGCTGTTGGATGAAATCGAGAAAGCACATCCGGATGTGCATGAACTGTTCTTCCAGGTGTTCGACAAAGGCTGGATGGAAGATGGTGAAGGACGCCATATCGATTTTCGTAACACCATCATCATCCTGACCTCCAATGTGGGCACACAGCTGATTAGCGCATTGTGTGCCGATCCGGAACTGTTACCGGAACCTGACGCGCTCAGCAATGCACTGCGCAAGCCGCTGCTGGAGGTGTTCCCGCCCGCGCTGCTTGGACGCCTGCTGGTGGTGCCGTACTACCCGCTCAGCGATGCGATGCTGGCACAGATCGTCCGATTGCAACTGGCGCGCATTGTGCGCCGTCTGCAGGAGAACCACGGAATCTCAGCGGAAATTGAAGATAGCGTCGTCAGCCAGATCGTGCAGCGCTGCACCGAAGTGGAGTCCGGCGGACGGATGGTCGATGCCATTCTCACCAATACCCTGTTGCCGCAAATGAGCCAGATACTGCTCAGCGCCCACGCCCGCGATGAACGTTACCGTCGGGTGCTGGTGCGTTGTGAACAGGGTGAGTTTGTTTGCCAGTTTGATGTCTAAAGCCGTTCGTTATCAGAGAGTTTTCGTCTATGTCGGAACACGATAATCACCTCAATGTACCCAATGCCTTGCCGCTGGGTTATCGGTTTAATGAGTTTGAGATAAAAGAAGTCATCGGTGGTGGCGGCTTTGGCATCGTCTATCGCGCCTGGGATCATCAGCTGGAGCGCGATATCGCCATCAAAGAGTTTATGCCGGCCTCGTTGGCGGTGCGTAGCGATGGGTTGAATCTGGTGTTGCGCAGTGAGCGGTTCAGCAAAACCTTCCACGCCGGTCTGAACAGTTTTATCCAGGAAGCGCGCTTGTTGGCACGTTTTAATCATCCCAACCTGTTACACGTGCTGCGCTTCTGGGTACAGAATGACACCGCCTATATGGGGACGGCGTTTTACAGTGGTTCCACGTTGTCCAATCTGCGTGCGCGCAATCCACAGCAGATCGACGAAGCCTGGATTCGTCGTCTGTTGCCCCCCCTGCTCGGGGCGATAAAAACCATTCATGATGCTGGCTATCTGCACCGCGATATTTCGCTCGATAACATCCAGATCCTGAGCAATAGCGAACCCGTACTGCTCGATTTTGGTTCCGCACGTAAAACCATCGGTAACCTGTCTGATGAAAGCGAGACCATGTTGCGTCCTGGTTTTGCGCCGATCGAGCAGTATAGCGACAACGATGAAAGCGAGCAGGGTGCCTGGACTGATATCTATGCGCTAGGGGCAGTACTGCACATGTTAATCACCGGTGCGCCGCCGCCGGTTAGCGTGGTGCGCAGCATCGAAGATAATTACCAGCCACTGGTGCAAAGTCGCCCTGCTGGCTATTCCACGGCGCTGCTGAATGCGGTCGACCAGGCACTGGCGTTGAAAGCCGAGGATCGCCCACAAAACATCGATGCGTTTGCGGAACTGATGGCGCTGCCCGAGCACGAATCTGAACCCTTGCTCGCGGCGAAAATCAGTGGGCCTGGCACCATGCTGGTGCCGATCGAAGAGGTGGAAGCCGAGGCTCCGTTATCGCCAGCGAAACGTTTTCTGCAACACCGCTTTGCGCTGCCAGGTTTGGTGGCGGCGGGTGTGCTGGTCGGGCTGGGCGTGGGGGTATTGATGGCCGGAGGCGGTGATGACGTGCCCGTGCAGGCGCAAAACACCACGGTGGCTCAACCCGCTACACCGCCCCCGGTGGTGGCAGAGAAACCGGTGGCCAAGGCCGAAGTCCAGACCGCACAGGCTAAAGTGGAACCCGCGCCGCCCCCGGTACCAGTGGCACAGGTTTACATCCGTCTGCAACCGGGCGAACACGTGCAGGTCAACGGCAAGCAGCAGGCCGTGGTGCCTGCGGCGAATGGTTTTGGCGCGCTGCAACTGGCACCGGGCAACTACACCTTCTCTATCAGCAGCCATAACGGCGCTCGTGAACAGACACTCACCATCAGTGCGGAAGGTGTCTGGCTGCTCGATCCTCACAGTTAATTATTTTCCGGGATTTACTTATGTTCTCACGCATCACCGTCCAGCTACCCACGGAGGGCCTGCTGTTCTGGAAACTCAGCGGGCGTGAAGCCCTGTCGGAATCATTCACCCTCCAGGCGGAGTTGTTGGCGACCGATGCGCGCATCGATCGCCATGCTCTGCTGGGCAAGTCGGTGACTTTTACGCTGCCGACACAGAATCTACTCACGCCACGTTACTTCAACGGCAAAATCACCCGCGTGGCCGTGCGCAGTGAGGAGCTGAATGGATCGCGCTATGCAGTTCATGCCCTGACCGTTGAACCCGACGTGTGGCCAATGAAACGTGATCGTAACCTGCGTATTTTCCAGAGCCAGACCGTGCCGCAAATCGTGCAGACGTTGCTGAAAGAGTACAACGTCAACGTCGAATCAAAACTCGCCAGTAGCTACCGGGTATGGGAATACTGCGTGCAGTATCAGGAGAGCAGCTTCGATTTCATCAGCCGCCTGATGGAACTGGAGGGGATCTACTACTGGTTTCGCCACGAATCCGATAAGCATACGCTGGTTCTGTGCGATGCAGCCGACCAGCATCAGGCGTTCAGCGGCTATGCCACCATTCCCTACCACGTAGCCCCTTCCGGTGGCAGCATAACGGAAGAGGGGATCAGCCAGTGGTCACTGGCCGAGAGCGTGACGCCGGGAATGTACAGCACGGATGACTATGATTTCCGTAAACCCAATGCCTGGATGCTTCAGGCGCGGCAGAACCCGGTTGCGCCCACGCCGGGTTCGGTGGATGTCTATGACTGGCCGGGTCATTTTGTTGACCACAGCCACGGCGAGTTTTACACCCGCATCCGCCAGGAAGTGTGGGAAGTGGAGCATCACAGCGTCAGTGGCACAGGTACGGCGAGCGGCATTGCGCCTGGTTACACCTTTGGGCTGCTCGATGCACCGCATTTCAGCGATAACGGCACTTATCTCACCACCAGTGCCGAATATAAATTCGAAGAAAACAGCTATGCCAGCGGTGATATTACCTCCTCGCACAATATCACCTTTACCGTGCTGCCGACCGCGATCACTTTCCGTGCGCCGCCCCGCACGCCATGGCCAAAAACCCACGGTCCACAGACGGCGAAAGTAGTGGGCCCCAAGGGAGAGTCGATCTGGACCGACCGTTATGGCCGGGTCAAGGTGAAGTTTCACTGGGACCGGCTGGCAAAGGGCGATGATACCAGTTCGTGCTGGGTGCGTGTTTCCAGCGCCTGGGCGGGCCAGGGATTTGGCGGCGTGCAGATTCCGCGTGTCGGCGACGAAGTGGTGGTGGACTTTATCAATGGTGATCCGGACCGTCCGCTGATCATTGGTCGCGTGTACAACGAGGCAAGTATGCCACCCTGGGCGCTGCCTGCAGCGGCGACGCAGATGGGTTTTCTGAGCCGGTCGAAAGATGGCACGTCAGACACCGCCAATGCTCTGCGCTTCGAGGATAAGTCCGGGCAGGAGCAGTTGTGGATCCAGGCGCAGAAGAACATGGATACCAACGTTAAAAACGACGAAACCCACAGCGTGGGGGGGTCGCGTACCGTCAGTGTCACTCAGGACTACAACGGCACAGTGTCGGGCAGCCACACCGAGGCGACGCAACTGGCCCATTCCCAATTGGTGGGCGGTGGTTTTATTCAGCGTGTGCAGGGGGCGATTGTGCAGGCTTCCGACAGCGGCATTCGTCTGGTGGCGGGCCAGTCGGTGCTGGAATTAGGCGCTAACGGCCAGGTCACGTTGCAGTGCGTGAATTTTAATATCGATGCTTCCGGCACCGGGCAGATCAACACCGGCGGTACGCTGGATCTGAACCTGAAACAACCCGGAGCATTACCCGCAGTGGAACCAACTCCAGCGCAAATCCAGGACGCCGTTAAAGCGGCATTTGATCAAGGAAAAGATAAAGCATGAAAACCGTTCCTTTTGCCCTCTCAGAAGGCGTACTTAACCTGCCCGCCGCAGTCCAGGACCACAGCATCAATGTGCTGAAATTCGCCGATGCGACGTTGGTTATTACCCGTGCCTGGGATGTCCCGGCAGGAGATGAGGAGAAATACCTCAGCCAGCAACTGGGCAAAATTAAACGCAATATGAAAAAGGTGGTAATGGGTGAGATCGCCGACAGCGATATCGCCGGTATGCCTGCCCGCGAGGTGGCGCTGCGCTTCGAAAATCAACATGTGATGGTGTATGAAAAACTCGCCGTGGCACGGGTGGATGACCACTTGCTGGCGTTTACCCTTAGCCGCATGCAGCCGTTTGATGCAGATGGCGATGCCTTCTGGGCCGCGATCAAAGCGGGTTTGCAACCGGGAGGCTGAGGATGACAGATTATCTCGCGGCGCGCATTGGCGATCCGCTGGTACACAGTTCGGCGCTGGCGGATTTTGTCGGCGGCCTGGTGGAAGGAGCGATTGTCGCAGGCATCATGATCGCCGCCGGCACCGGCGTTGGGGCGCTGCTGGGTGGCGTGGCCATTGCTACGCTGGTGTTCAGTGGAGGGCTGGAGAAGATCGGCAACGCGGCGGCATCGCTGGTCGACAGCCTGATCGACCCCGGACCGCCGGATGCGTTTATTGTCAGCGGGTCCGGCAACGTCCATATCAAAGGGAAGCTGGCGGCGCGCGCGGCGGGCAGCGTGTCACGTGATTACCTCAACGCGCCCGCGGCGGCTGACAATGGCATCGACTGGGCGGCGGTTGGCATGCTGGCACTGACCGGTGTGGCGGCGGCGATGAAGACCGCGCTTAACCCTGGTGCCGCGCTGATGGCGGTAGCCGAGCGCGCCAGCCATCTCTCAGTAGATGATGTAAAGGAGTGGGGCAAGAACGTCTGGACCAGCCTGATGCAGCCGGTGGTGGAGAGCGCCAGTCCGTATGCAACGCCACTGCCGCTCGATACCGTGGCCTGTACTAAAGGTCATATGGTCACCAGCAGCAATTTTATTGCGCAGGGCTCGAAAAAGGTGCTGATCAACAATCAGCCTGCCGCACGTAACGGCCACAAAAGTACCTGTGAAGCGGAGATCAAACTGAGCGAAAACCCGCGCGTACGCATCGGTGGCGATACCATCACGGTGCGCGATATCCACAGCGGTAAAAACATCTGGGCATACATGGCCGGTAACCTGATTGGCGGGGCGCTGGTAGGTATTCTGCCGGAGCTCTACCGCTTCGGCTTCAGCCGCCTGATTTTACGCGGGCTGGCAAAAGATATCGTTTGCCCCATCGGCGGGAATATCGTGATGGAAGGCGCTGTCCAGACGCTACACCCGGTGAATATTGCCACCGGGGCGAAAATTCTGGCACGGGAAGAGGATCTCGATTTTGTGTTGCCGGACCGCATGCCGCTTTACTGGCAGCGCATCTACCACAGCCGCAATCTGGCGACCGGGATGCTCGGTACTGGCTGGATGCTGCCGTTCGAGGTGCGCCTCTGGCGCCTGCCGGACAATCAACTGATCTACCAGGACATGACTGGCCGTGAGCTGGGCATGGGGGAAGTGCATGCGGGCGATGTGATTGATTTCAAGGGCGAGGGGCTGAAGCTGTTTTGCAGCCCGAACGGCGCGATGGTGATGCAAACCAGTGAAGGTGAGCATCAGCTGTTTGAGCCGGATCCCACGCGACCGGGGGAATGGCGCATCCACCGTATTTATGACCGCCATGAAAACGTACAGCATTTCAGCTGGAACGATGAGGGCAGGCTGCTACGTATCTCCAGCGATAACGATGCGCTGGATGTGGAACTGGAATATGACACCCATTACGGGCGTCTGAGCGCGGTTTACCAGATAGCGGCAGGATCCCGGCATCTGCTGGTTACCTATGATTATAACGACCAGGGGCAACTCACGACGGTGACGGACGCCGACGCTGTCGTCACGCGTCGTTATGGCTGGGATCAGGCGAGCGATAAGCTGGCGTGGCACAGCTATTCCACTGGACTGAAGGTCCAGTATCAGTGGCGGCCCGCACTCAACTCACGGCACTGGCGTGTCGATGCTTATCAGGTCTGTGACGAACAGGGTGACGTGCTGGAGAGCTGGCGCATTGAAACGGATGAGCAGCAGCGGGTGGCGCGTGTCAGTAATGATGAAGGCGTCAGCAGCGAGCACCACTGGGATGCATTGAGCCGCATCACCGCCTGGACCGATGCACACGGCGGACACTGGACATATACCTGGAGCGGCGACAGCGAACAGTTGCTGGCGATGACGCAGCCGGGGGGCGCACGCTGGGAATACGCCTGGGATGAACGCGGCAATCAGACGATGGAGCGTGACCCGCTGGATCGCACCCGCATCACCACCTGGCATCCGCTGTACGCGTTGCCCCTCAAAGAGGTGCTGCCAGATGGCGCACAGTGGCAGTATGACTATAACCTGGCGGGTGATGTCGTCGCACTGACCGATCCCACGGGCGGCGTGACCCGTTTCGAATGGAATGAGCAGGGGGATCTGACGCGGCGTATCGATGCACTGGAAAACAGCCATCAATTCTGGTGGGACATGCGCGGACAGCTGATCCGTGAAGAGGACTGCTCCGGCTACCAAAGTCAGCGCCAGTACGACGCCTGCGGAAAACTGCTCAGCACCACTGATGCACTGGGTAACACCGACCGCTACCAGTGGAGTGCAGCGGGACGACTGCAGACCTGGGTGCGCGCCGACGGGCGGGAAACGCTGTTTAAGTACAACAAAGCCGGGTTGGTGTGCGGTCAGAACATCGACGGCATGCTGGAGCGCAGGGTGACGCTTAATGCACGCGGTCAGGTCACCGAGGCGATTGACCCTGCCGGACAGGTGACGCGCTATGACTTCAGCCGCGCCGGGCGGCTGGTGTCGCTCACCAACGGCAACCGGCAGCAGTGGCATTTTGCGTACACGCCAGCCGGGCTGCTGACGCAGCAGCAGGATTACGCCGGACGTCAAACCGAATACCAGTACAACGGCATGCAGCAGGTGGAGAGCGTGATCCGTCACCCGGTGCAGGACAGCCCGCTGGCACCGCAGGTGGTGAATTACGACTACGACGTGCTGGGCAGGATGACGGTGCGCGAAACGGCACAGCACCGGACCGAGTATCGCTACCACGCCATGAGTACGGAGATCCACCGCTTCCCCTACGCTGCATGGCGGCAGGCCATGATCAGCGAGTGTGAACCGGCAGAGGCGGAAGTGATCGTTTTTCAGCGTGATGAGCTGGGCAGGCTGGTCAGCGAGCAGAACCACTCGGGCACTTATCAGCATCAGTATGATGCGCTGGGCAACCTGAGTGCCTCCGTCTACCCTGACGGACGTGAAATGCAGTTCCTGCGCTACGGAACCGGCCATCTGCTGGAGATGCAGCTGACGCTCGGCGGGCGTACGCATGCGCTGGCGGGCTACCGGCGTGACCGTCTGCATCGCGAAACTCACCGTACGCAGGGCGAGCTGGAGCTGGAGACGCAGTACGACATTGCCGGGCGCATGACCCGGCGACGCAGCGTGGATAATTTGCGGCAGCGTCTGGTGTCTGAACGGCGCTACCAGTGGGACCGTGCCGATCAGATTATTCGCCAGATTGTCACAGATGGCGCCCCGTCCAGCCCGTCAGAAAAATACAGCCAGTCACTGTGGGGCTACGATGCGGCAGGCAGAATGACGCGCAGCATTCAGCCGGACGGCGAGGAACGTTTCTGGTATGACGCGGCGGATAACCGCACCGGCGAAGATCTGCACCCGGTGTGGAATAATCTGCTGAAGCGTCTCGAGGGTATCCGCTGGGAATACGACGGTTTTGGTCGTATGACGGAACGGCACGACACCCGGCGCGGTATTGTGCAGCGCTTTCATTACGACGATGAACACCGCATACGTGAGGTGCTTATAGAGGGTGATGCCGACTACACCCGCGCGCAGTATCAGTATGATGCGCTGGGGCGCCGCACCGGCAAGCAGGTCTGGCGGCGTCATGCTGTGAAGCCGGAATGCACGCACTACTCGTGGTCCGGCATGCAGATGGTGGGTGAGCACAGCGACAGCAAACCCGATGCCGCAGTGCAGTATGTCTATGCAGAAAACAGCTACGAACCGATAGCGCGCGTCGACAGCAGTCAGCAGCACGCGGAGGTGTACTGGTATCACTCGGAGATGAATGGCCTGCCGGACAGAGTGACGGACAAGCGGGGTGACACCGTCTGGCAGGGGGCGTTTACCGCCTGGGGCCGCACGAAGCGGGAAAGTAGTGGAGTTGACTGGAAAGTGCCGCAGAACCTGCGGTTTCAGGGACAGTACCTTGACCGTGAAACCGGTCTGCACTATAACACTTTCCGGTACTATGACCCGTGCGGTGGGCGGTATACGCAGCTGGATCCGATAGGGTTGATGGGTGGGTTGAACCTGTATGGGTATGTGCCGGATCCGCTGGGCTGGGTGGATCCGCTGGGGTTGAGTCCCTGCAAGCCAACAAAAGTATTGCCTGATGCAGAACAAGGAATTTATAACTATAGGGGGATTCATAAGGGGCACCCTGAATGGGACAATGCATTGAGAGGGAAAGTAGTTCCGGGCAATATAAACTCTAAGCTCTCTGCAGAAGAGCATAATCTTGGTGGTTTCTCTGCAAATAGCCCATACACCTCTTGGACAGATGATCCAAATGTTGCGAGAAGATTCGCAGGAGAAGATGGTGTTATCTTAAGAGTCAAAACAGGTGCACCTAAAGCTGGAGATACTTGGTCATGGGATATATCTGTTGACGATTATTTTGAAAGAGAAATATTACTCAAAGGTATTCGAAGCAATGATGTTGAGGTTTTCTTACCATGAAAAATTCTGATGATATAAATTTGTTAAGGAAATTCACTCCGAATAATATAAAGAGTGAGGTTTTTTCTTCGGAGATTATTTTTTTTAAGCATTATCAAAGGAATAAAGGTGAAGAGCTTCGTGAGCTAATAATTCACATTGAGAATGCTAATTATTCAGGTCTGTCAATTAATGGTGGTGATACTTCTGTTCGCATCTTGACAGAATTTAAAGGTGAAACTATTAGCATTCTGGCAG
Source organism: Pantoea sp. EABMAA-21 (assembly GCF_030053335.1). NCBI lineage: Bacteria > Pseudomonadati > Pseudomonadota > Gammaproteobacteria > Enterobacterales > Erwiniaceae > Pantoea > Pantoea sp. EABMAA-21. The sequence goes on along the minus strand of NZ_JASGBX010000020.1, from coordinate 3,005 downwards.
GAAAAAATAGTGTTTACTTTTTTAAGTTGTATATAAATGAAAATATGGAGGACCTCATTTCATTTATCTTAATTAAGAGAAATAAACGGACAAAAGAAGAATTACAATCGATGGCCAAAAAATTAGGAATCAAAGAGATACCATATTAACGCTAAAAAACCGGAATCGAACTCAGCGATCCTTCCGGCTTTTAAAGGTCAGCCACTGACCTGCGCCAGCAAGGTCTCGATCTGTTGTCGGGTCTGTCTGGCGTCCCGCTTCTGCTGCACATAGCGGGCCACTACATCATTCACACGGGCCGGGCTGAAATCTTCGGATAGCCGCCCATTACCTGCACGCGAATGCGCATACCCATACTCACCTCAAACACCGTCTGAGTCAGTCACTTCCCGGCAATGTTCACCTGCGGCGTGCTCCGGTCTCCCCGGTGCGAGCGGTATCCCAGAACATACTGCCGTTCCCGCTTTGCAGCTTTATCTGCGGTAGTGCCGCGTTCCAGTCACGATAATTTCCTCGCTTAGTTACTATGGAGAGCAGTGATCAAGGTTGTCCACCCTTTATTGCCGCGTTAAAACCTGTTCCGATCAGCACGCGCCTTGCAATTATTTCTTCCAGGAAGGCCTAAGCGTTAAAGAAATAGCGGATAGAATATTGGATGATGAGCCCATCCATTTATAACAAAAAGACGTATGCGAACTCTACGATCCCTCGGCTTATTATATTTAGCGGTAATAAATCAGAGTGAGTTAGCCCTGTTCAACTTTCACCGTTACCTTCTGTCCGCCTCAAATTAATTCTAGTTCTGTAAAATGTTAACAAACTGATTAGTTGTAATGGTCCTAAGCATGAAAGCTCCTTTTAAGAAATGTCCTAGAATGAGTTAGTGTTGGTCCAAATAGTTGAAATAAAGATTGATTAAGATTATTTATTAATACCGTTAATCATTCTATATAAGCAAAGGAGCCTGATATGGCCGTAGATATGTATCTGAAAGTAGAGGGAGTCAATGGTGAATCTAACGACTCAAATCATAAAAACTGGATAGATATTCAGTCCTTTAACTGGGGAGCCAACCAACCAGGTAATATGTCAGTAGGTGGTGGCGGGGGCGCAGGCAAAGTTCAGTTCAGCGACTTTGCTGTGCAGGCTTTTATTGATAAAGGTACACCGGCCATTATGAAGTTTTGCGCATCTGGTAAGCACGTTAACAGCGTAGAACTGTCAGTATGTAAAGCCGGAGGCCAAAAAGTTGAATATGCCCGCATAGTACTCGAAGATGTCCTGGTCACTGGCTGTAAATTCACTGGCGTTGGAAGTACCGATAAAATCATGGTCAGTTATTATTTCCAGTCGGCAAAAGCCAATGTTCATTACTGGGAACAGACAGAACAGGGTACGAAAGGTGCAGAAACGCAAGCGGGATGGGATATTAAACAGAATAAAGAAATTTAATTACTGGGGGCTTCAAAATGGCTGGAATAGCATCCTCTATAACCAATGCTATCAATAATGGCGGTTCATTCAATAGTTCAGAGATGGAATTATTGGTTGATATTATCAATAATACTCATGACGATGATTTATATAGTTTTGCGAATGATGATGTTGAACAGGCTATGAAAACCTATACATCACTTCTTGCAAACAGCAGTGGTCGTGCTTCTGTAAGAGGTGATGATCTTGAAATGGGGTTATTAGCAAACAGAGCTAATTTAGTCCTGTCGACGCCAGACAATAAAGGTTTTTATAATAAATATAAATCTGGGAATTCCGAGTGGTGGAATCCCTTAAAGGTTAGAGATGTGTATAACAAGTCATCAAGAGACTATCTCTGGGAGATTTTAGCCCCAATTGGGACCTTTTTGACTTCTGGCAGCACAATTGCCGCAATAATGAGAGAAGTAAGTGTTAGGGTGGCGCTGTACTCTGCCGGTTCAACTTCAATATTTGTATCTTTATTATTAATCTTGAGATCTAGAAATAAAGACGATCAACTTAAAAATAATAAAGATCTGATGAACTCATTTAAGTCTCTTGCCAAAGCCAAAATTGAATTAAATAAATCTTATTTAAAGATGCTTTCAAAGCTAAGGAATGATTTAGGCCCCCATGTAAAGGATGATAAAAAGGAAGATACCATAGCTAATCTAAATAGTGATTTAGGTCTGTGGAATGCGAGTTCTAATATGAGGAGCTTTGTAAACGAAGGGTTTCTTAAAGTTTCGGGTGATGCTAACCCTCAGATTAAAATAGAAGGTAATGATTGGTTTATTAAATTTGATGACAGCATGACATTTAGCAAGAAAGATGTGGAAATTCTTGAGAGGCTGTCTTAATCACTTGCCATTATCGGTATTAGTTACGGCGCAGTTGCGCATGATATTGTGCGTAATTCGTAAATGCCTTTACAAGTCTCAAATTGTATTCTGCATGCTAAGCTATGGCCAAGAGCAACAGTTTTGGCCTTTTATCCCTCTGCATTTTAGCAGATATCCACAATTCAACACTATTATGTCCAGGACTTGCACCATACTCTAACCCGGGATCTTCAAACAGATTTTTATCGCCAGTGCTTCCCAGTTAAAATCGTCCAAGATATTAAAGGTATAGAATGGTACGCCACAGGTCACTTCTGATTTGGCGCATAACGTGTGGCTAGCGGTGCAGGGCTGAGCATCGACAAAATTGCTTACACTTGCAAAGGGAATTCGGTTTCAGCTTGCAGTAGATGCGGTGAGCAAGTTTATTACCTAATCGATCAATATTCGCATGTGATGTGTCTTTGTCTATGTCTATCTGACACCAGATTTGACCACCAATTTTCCCCGATGCGGAGGGTAAAATGAAAGTACATCGGGTAGAGTTTTCACGCTCACCTGTTGAATCAAAATAATGCAGAAATTCGCAAGGATGCATGAGAACTGGAAATTGGCTCCTCTGACTGGACTCGAACCAGTGACATACGGATTAACAGTCCGCCGTTCTACCGACTGAACTACAGAGGA